>JAJZNY010000152.1 GCA_021852245.1 Planctomycetota bacterium
CTGCGGGCGTTCGCGTTATCGATCTCTCGGCCGATTACCGCCTCAAAGATGCCGGGCTTTACGAAAAATGGTACAAGCACACCCATACGGATGTGCAGAATCTGGAGCACGCAGTCTACGGCCTGCCTGATTTGTTTGCCGAGCAGATCGCAAAGGCAAGGCTGATTGCCAATCCCGGCTGCTATACCACGTGCGCCATTCTTCCCCTTTCGCCGCTGGTAAAAGCGGGTGTAATTGATCCGGATGATATTATCGTCAATGCCGCATCGGGCATCTCGGGTGCGGGGCGGAATCCGACTCCGCAGCACCATTTTCCTGAACGCAATGAGGCCTTCGAGGCCTATGCGATTGGAACCCATCGCCATGCGCCGGAAATTGCCGAGGGAATCCGGCTCGGCAGTGGGGTGCAGGTGGGCATTACGTTCGTCCCGCATCTGGTGCCGATGGATCGGGGCATTTTGAGCACGATTTACACGCGTCCGGCAGGGGGGCGCACCGTCGAGGCGGCGCTGGATATCTGGCGGAAAACGTATGCCGAGAGCCCGTTTATCCGAATTCGTACGGGGATAGGCCCAAGCACCAAATATGTGCTCAATACCAACTATCTGGATATGGCGATTTATCCATATGATAAACGCTGGGTGATCGTCAGCGCCCTGGACAACATGGTGAAAGGTGCCGCCGGGCAGGCGATTGAAAACATGAATATTGCCTTTGGTCTGCCCCGGTCTGCGGGGCTGAACTGAATTACCTTTTTGCAGGGGACAGCAGGGGAGATGTGCTGAAAAAACTTTTCCAGCGACTGTTCGATCGGCGGCTGCGCAACGAAAAAGACGCCTTCGGCCTCGCGGGCGAAAAGCTCGCCGCCCGTTACTTACGGCGTAAACTCGGCATGCGGATCGTCGCACGGAGAGTACGCTGCCCCGGGGGCGAATTGGACTTGGTGGCATTCGATAAAACCGATTTGGTGTTTATCGAGGTTCGTACCCGCCGAACCGAAGATTTCGGCCCGCCCGAAACGACGCTTGGAAGCGACAAAATTGCCGCCCTCCGCCGATCCGCCCAATGGTTCGCCCGCTCACGCCACCTGAATCACTATCCGCTTCGCATGGATGTTGTGGCGGTCGTCTGGCCGCACGGAAAGCCCGCCGAAGTGCGATATCACCGCAATGCCATCCGCATCGATTCGGCTGCCGGTCGGCGGCCCGATGGTCACCGCTGATCCTCGGCCTGCCGGGTGGCTGCAAAAATACAAAAATCAGCGCATAATCGGGGGTTGACGGAAATGGTCCGTGCTGAAGGAGTGTCATGTCCGTATATCGCGTTGAAGTTTATCCAAAAAATCCATCTGATGATGCAACCGGCGCCGCGGTATTAAATGAAATTCGTCAATTGGGTTTTAATGAAATTTACGAAGTTGCCTCCGGCCGGATTTTTCTGCTTCAAGGCGACGATCAACTCCTCACCCCGGCACAAGTTGAAAAGATTGCTTCGCAGGTTCTCTGCGATCCCGTCTCCGAACGCTATGTCATCGGCGCTGCACCCCACGCCGTCGGCCGACTGCTGGAAGTGCATCTCAAACCGGGCGTCATGGATCCCGTCGCCGCCAGCACGCAGGCCGCCGTGGCCGACAAACTCCAATGTCCTCCCGGTGCGGTGGAGGTGCGGACCGGCCGCCGATTTCTGCTGCTCGGTCAGGTGACGGCCGATACGGCGATGATGCTCGGGCGCCGCGTCCTGGCCAACGAAAGCATTGAAGAATTGCACACCTCGCCTCTGCTTCCCGATGCTTTTCCCGTTGGCAGACCATATCCATTCAAACGCGTAGAGGTGCCCATCCGCCAATTGAGCCGCGAAGAACTTCAGAATCTTTCCCGCACCGGCCATCTGTTTCTCGACGCCTCTGAAATGGCGGCTATCCAGAGCTATTTTCAGCAGATCGGCCGCGATCCCACCGACGCCGAACTTGAAACGCTGGCCCAGACCTGGAGCGAGCACTGTGTTCATAAAACACTCAAGGCAATTATTGAATTTACCCATCATCCCGGTACCGCTGAAAATGAAGGCCATGATCATCACGGCCCCGGCGACGTTACCATGCGGATCGACAATCTGGTTAAATCGACCATTTTCCGTGCCACAAAAGAACTGAATCTCCCCTGGACCCTGAGCGTATTTAAGGATAACGCCGGTGTCATTGCCTTTGATGACCATCACGCCCTGTGCATGAAGGTGGAAACGCACAACCGCCCGTCGGCCATTGAACCCTACGGCGGGGCGGCGACCGGTATTGGCGGATGCATCCGGGATGTAATCGGCACCGGCGGGGGCGCAATGCCCATTGCCGCCACCGATGTCTTCTGCTTCGCCGACCCCGATACACCGGAAAATAAAGTCCCCGCCGGAGTGATTCATCCGCGGCGCACGGCCCGCCGGGTGGTTGCGGGTGTGCGCGATTACGGCAATCGCATGGGCGTTCCCACCGTCAATGGTGCCGTGTTTTTTGATTCCCGCTACATCGGCAATCCGCTGGTCTTCTGCGGATCGGTAGGCCTTTTGCCTCTGGATCAGGCACAGAAGGGGGCGGCCCGCAAGGGGGATCGCATTGTTGTGCTTGGCGGCCGGACCGGACGCGACGGCATTCATGGTGCCACGTTTTCAAGCGATGTACTTACCGATAAACACGGCGAGCAGTTCAGCCACGCGGTACAGATCGGCAATGCGATTACTGAAAAAAAAATGCTCGACGTCATCTTGGCCGCCCGTGATAATCCCGGCGGATCACTTTTCCACGCCATTACGGACTGTGGTGCCGGCGGGCTTTCCAGTGCGGTCGGGGAAATGGGAAGCGAAACCGGTGCAGCCGTTCATCTGGATCGGGCCCCGCTCAAATATGATGGCC
>JAJZNY010000385.1 GCA_021852245.1 Planctomycetota bacterium
CAGAACCCGCTGACAACGACATCCTCGCCTACCGTTTTCCACGCTACGATAATGAAATCAAGAATGGAGCCAAACTGACGGTTCGCGAGGGGCAGGTGGCCGTCTTCGTCAATGAAGGGCAGCTTGCGGATGTCTATAAGCCGGGCATGTATACGCTGACCACCGAGAATATGCCGATTCTTTCCACGTTGAAGGGATGGAAATACGGCTTTAATTCGCCGTTCCGGGCGGAAGTTTATTTTATTTCCACTAAACAATTTACGGATTTGAAATGGGGCACCCCGAACCCGATTATGATGCGTGACAGCGACTTCGGCATCATCCGGCTGCGGGCGTTCGGTACCTATGCGATGCACGTCGGCGACCCGGCGACATTCCTCAAGCAGCAGGTTGCGACCAATCCGGTCTTCGAATCGGTGCAGGTTTCCGGTCAGATTCGCGACACGATTGTCGCCCGCTTTACGGATGTCATCGGCCAATCGCATATCCCTGCACTGGAGATGGCCGGCAACTATGACAAAATCAGCCAACTCGCGCTGCAGAAAATCAAAGCGGACATTGCCACGCTGGGCATTGAACTGACACTTTTTTATGTGGAAAACATCTCGCTTCCGCCTGAGGTTGAAAAAGCGATTGATACCCGCGCCTCGATGGGAGCGCTGGGTGACATGGGGCAATACACACGCTTTCAGACGGCGACAGCCATTCCCATCGCGGCGGCCAACCCGGGTGGTATGGGCTCCATCGGTGTCGGCCTGGGAGCCGGGATGGCCATGGGCAACCAGATGGGAGCGGCCATGGCGACTGGTAACAGCCGCCCCCCGCCAATTCCTCAGGCGGCCTCCTATTACCTCGCGATCGGCGGTAAACAGGCGGGCCCGTTTGATATGACGGCGCTAGCGGCCAAAGTTGCCTCCGGCGATTTGAAGCCGGAAACGCTGGTATGGAAGGACGGCATGCCGGGATGGTCAGCAGCCAAAACGGTTGATGAACTCAAGGGGGTCTTCCCGCCGCAGCCGCCGCCGATCCCATCCTGACGCGTCCCGGCCGCAGGCCGCTCAGGCCCACTGATGCAACGCGTGGCATGCCATCGGCAAGCGCATGAGGCCAAAAGGCGTGGCACAGTCGTGTTCCCACCATGCCCGATATTGGGTTACACTCATACCCCTATGAGCATCCGCAGGTTTTTGGAGCAAGCATGACCGCAATCAGACCCGGCGCCACGACTCGTGACGGTGAATTGATCGATACACAGCGTAAAGCCCTCGAAATTAATATTGATTCCCGTCGCTACGGCACCTTCGCCGAGATTGGCGCCGGGCAGGAAGTGGTACGCTGGTTCTTTCGCGTTGGCGGTGCCGCCGGCACCATCGCCAAAAGTATCAGTGCCTATGACATGTCCGTAAGCGACGCGATCTACGGCCACTGCGACCGGTATGTATCCCGCGCCCGACTCGAGGCGATGCTGAAATATGAGCAAAAACTCAATATTGACCGGCTCAACGAATCACGCGGCGACACAACCGCTTTTTTTGCCTTTGCCAACACCGTCGCCGCAAAAAGTTTCAAAAACACTTCCCAGTGCCACGGCTGGATGGGTGTGAAATTTCAGGCCCATCCTCGCGATCAGGACTCCCAGATCATCCTGCACGTACGGCTGCTCGACCGTGAAGCCGCCCAGCAGCAGGAGGCGCTGGGAATCGTGGGTGTGAATCTGCTCTACGGGGCGTTCTTCTACCATTACGACCCGGAACTGCTGCTGCGATCATTGATGGACGGCGTTTCAGCGGCACGGATTGAAATCGACATGATCGAATTCTCGGGCATTGAATTCCGACATGTGGACAATCGCATCATGAGCCTTCGACTGGTGGAACTCGGCCTCTCGCCCGCTGCCATGTTCGGGCCCAATGGAGAAGTACTCCAGCCGTCCGAGGTTCTGCACAAAAAGCCAGTCTTGGTCGAGCGCGGCAGCTTTCGGCCCGTCACGCACGTGAATCTGGATATGATGCGCTGCGCCCGTGAGCACTTCATGGCCGGCCCCGATTCAGGCGGAGAAGAGCCCGTCGAACTGATGGAGATTACCATGCGGAATCTCAAGGCCGGCGGAGAAATCGACCTGCGTGATTTTCTCGCACGGGCCGATGTGATCGGCGCCTGCGGCATGCCGGTCATCATCAGTGACTATTTTGAATTCTACCGCTTAGCTGGCTATCTCTCACAATTTACCAAAAAGCGTGTCGGACTGCTCATGGGCATCCCCACACTCATTGACCTGTTTGACGTCACCTACTACGCGGACTTGGAGGGTGGAATTCTGGAATCCTTCGGCCGCCTGTTCAAGAATGACCACCGTCTTTACGTCTACCCGCTGAAGCGCTCGGCAGAGAGTCAGCTTGTCACGGTTCGCAATCTTGAGCTTACGCCCGAACTGAGTTGTCTCTATCGTTATCTGGTTGAAAGCGGCTGGATCATCCAACTGGACAATTACAATCCTGATTATCTCCAGATTTTTTCACGCGATGTTCTGGAAAAAATAAAAAAGTGTGATGATTCCTGGCAGCGGATGGTGCCGGAGGCGGTCGAAGCACTGATCCGCAAACGAGGGCTTTTCGGTTACCCGCATAAGCGAAATGCTGAGATGGTCTGAGCGAAATGGCCTTGATCCGAGGTGCGAACCCCTTGCCCCCAAGACGATGCCGCCTCGTTCAATCGTGCACTGGCATGCGTTCCCATCCTCAAAATTTACTGCCGATACCCCGCATGGAGCAGACGGGCGTGGCAATTTTTCCGGGCGTTCTAACCGGGGTGTGCCAAGGCGAGTTTCCAGTATTGTGGCCACTGTTTGCTCTGTTCCATGGCTTCCAGTGCCATAATCGCCTCAGCATGGTCCGCATCC
>JAJZNY010000066.1 GCA_021852245.1 Planctomycetota bacterium
GAATCGCTCCGCCACACCGGCAGGGCTGATCTATTCCGAACTGCATCGCATACCACACCCCGGCGAAAGTGTGCGGATCGGCAACGTCGAGCTGGTGGTGGAAAATGTGCGGCAGGGACGCGTGACAAGGGTGCGTGTACGTATCAGCGGCACAGGCGGACGGAGTGGCGGCCATGGTTAACGCAATTCTGGCGGCCGTAGGGTCCGATGCGATTTTTTCCTCAAGCTGGTTCTGGCTGATACTGGTCATCCTGAGCATGGGCGTGACCGTCATCTTCACCGGAATGGAGACCGGCCTTTACACCCTTTCACGGCTGCGACTGGACTGGCGGGTATCGCGCCGGCAGCGGGCTGCGCTGCGGGTGAAGCGGTGGCTGGAAAACCCGGGTGATGTCCTGGCGGGCCTGCTGCTGTGGCAGAACATCGTCAACTTTCTGACATCGGCAGGTGCGACGGTACTGATGGAACGGGCCGGACTTGGCGATGCGATGCAGATCATTCTTTCAACGCTGGTCGTGACGCCGCTGGTATTGATTTTCGGGGAGATTTTACCGAAGGATTTATTTCTTACGCATACCGATTCCTGGACCTACCGGGTATCTGGTTTTGTGCAGGGATCGCTGATCGTCATCACCATTCTTCCGCTGCTGCCGGTACTTAAGCTGCTGGATATCATCGCCCAGAAAATCCTGAGCGGGCCGGAGGATACGGAGGGAGAAACGACATCGCTCATGGCCTTTGCCAACGAATCCAGCGCGGTGGGTCTGATCAGTCAGACGCAATACGATCTGATTCAGCGAAGCGTGCGGTTATCCAACGTCAAGGTCAGTGATGTGATGGTGCCATGGAACCGCGTGGTCGGCATACCGAAAACCATCAGCCGAGTGGGATTTGCGGCGGTGGTGAGACGGTACAACGTATCGCGTCTTCCGGTGCTGGGGACCAATCCCGAAGATGTGCTGGGATTTGCGGCGGTGGTGGATGTGCTGGCCGACCCCTCACCGCTGGATATCACCCGCCATCTGAACCCGCCGCTGACTCTGCTGGCGGAGCAGTCGGTGCGGTCCGCCATGCGACTGATGCAGTCATCCAAACAGACGATCGCACTGGTGGTGACGCGGCAGAAAAAAATTATCGGCATGGTGACGATCAAAGATCTGGTGGAAGAACTCATCGGCGATATTGATCACATTTGAGCGGTCTGGTGCAGCCGGAACGCTGGACACCGGAATGCCGGGCGGATATGCCGCGTCAGTGCAGATTGGTCAGTTCAACACCAAGTTTTTCCAGCGCCGCCTTGGCAGCGAGTTGCTCAGCGATTTTTTTGCTGCTGCCCCACTGCGACTCATAGCGGTCGGTTCCGATGGTGACATAGACCTGAAACTGCTTGTCATGATCGAGACCGGATTCCGACTGAAGATGGTAAACCGGGGTGGTGCCCAATGCCCGCTGCGCGTGGTGCTGCAGGATGGATTTATAATTCTGATCGTGCTGATTGCGGATAATTTCATCAATATGCCTGCCGATCAGCGGCAAAAGAAACTGGCGTATCGCGTTGAGATTGCCGCCGCTGTCGACATACACGGCGCCGATAATCGCTTCGAGAAGCCCGGCCGCGACACTCATGGGGAGCCCGCCGGAGCGATTCATACCGGCGCCCACCCGCACCAGAGCGGAAAGTCCGATCTCATTGCTGATCTGGGCGCAGGTTTTCCGACTCACCGCCGCGGCTTTGATCACGGTCAGATCACCCTCGCGCCGATCGGGGTAGATGGTGTAAACGTGATCACATACGAGTAATCCGAGGACGGCGTCACCGAGAAATTCAAGACGTTCGTAATTGTGAAGGTGATGGGCGACGGCCGAGGAATGCGTCAGCGCCGCATCGAGCAGCGATGCGTCATTAAATTTGTAGCCGATGATCTTTTCGCACCTATTGAGGCTCTCGAGGTCCACCATGGCGAAACTTCTCCCGACGTGAAGATGGTGTCTTCACGATCAAAATATTCGGCGGCTTGATTGCCCGCGGTTTTGTGACGCTGAACGCCCCGATTGCCTTATCACTGCACTGGCAAGCAGGGCGAGCGGCGTCGCCAACCTGCATGGACTGCGTGGTGCCTGTCGCAAACCCGGTGGAAACCCACCGAAACAGAATCTGCAACCATACTTTTTTAGCACCACCAAAGCCGAAAATCTACTGCGCCGGGATCCAAGATTTGATCCAACCGATCCGGTCCGGCAGAATTTCTATCGGCCAAGTGCTCGCAGGAGCGTAAGAAAATTCGACATGTCGGGAGGGAGCGGCGCCTCAAGCGTCATGCGACGATATTCGATGGGGTGAACAAATTGCAACCGGAAGGCATGAAGCGCCTGCCGGTCGATAATCGGTGCCGTATCCTGCGGAGAAACAGGTGGCGAGCCCAGATCAGCGCGACGAATCACTCGCCCGCCGTAATCCACATCGCCTGCGATCGGATGACCGATAAACGCCATATGCACACGGAGCTGATGCGTGCGGCCGGTTTTGGGTGAGAGTTCCACCAGTGAAAAATCGCGGAAACGCTCGACCACCGTATAGACGCTTTGTGCCGGGCGTCCGGTATCTTTCCGAACCGCCATTTTTTCGCGGTCATGTGGATTCATGCCGATGGGCGCATCGATGAGATCGGAATCGAGCGTGGGGCAACCGTGAACAATTGCCAGATACGTTTTGCGAATGGTGCGGCGTTCAAACTGCCCGGCGAGTCGCCAGTGGGCCTCATCGGTTTTAGCGACGAGGATGATGCCGGTGGTATCGCGGTCGAGGCGGTGGATGATTCCCGGTCTCCAGGGATCACTTCCGGTGGAAAGGGTACCGGCGGTCACGCGGGCATGATGAAGCAGGGCATTGATCAT
>JAJZNY010000442.1 GCA_021852245.1 Planctomycetota bacterium
CACATGCCACATACTCCTCAACAAGACCTGCGTGCCATCATCGATTCGTTCTGCCATCGGTTAGCGGCGATTAATGCCTGTCCCAGCGCCAGCCCGCCATCATTGGGCGGAACCAGGCGGTGCCGCAAAACTGTCAGTCCCCGTCGCTTGAGTCGATTTGTAAGATCGCGGGTGAAGAGTTGATTGGCGAAAACGCCGCCGGAAATTGCAATGCTTCCAATCTGATGTGCGACGACGGTCCGCATGATGATGTCTTCCCACGCGGCGGCAAACTGGCTGTGGAACAGGGCCGCAAGCGCTTCTACCGGTACTGGATTTTCCTGTAGTTCCAACAGTCGGCGGTAGAGGGGGCGCAGATCAATCCGGTCGACATCGCCGTCGTAACGGTGGATTTGCCAGAGGGCTTCGGATGGTTCGAATTCGCCGACGATCGCCGCTGATTCGAGTTCCATCGGGGCCTGTGCTTCAAAGCTGTTGCGGCTGCAGATACCCAGCAGGGAAGCGATCCCATCAAAAATACGTCCCGCACTGCTGGAGGTTACACACTGAAATCTCCGCGTCATCATCAGTTTGAGCAGCTTCCGATCCGAATCGTTGGGAACCAGTCGTATGGCTGCCGGGTGCCGGTCGAAATCATCTCCGAAAGTCTGATGGAGAATCGCCAGGGCACTGCGTGAGATATCGATTGCGGCGGTGTCTCCGCCGGCGAGAATGAGCGGTTGCAGTGAAGCGATACGGTGAAATGTATGGGCCTCCACCCGGAGTAATTCGCAGCCCCAGCCGGTTCCATCCAACCCCAGTCCTGTCCCATCGCAAACGAGTGCTAATGTCGGGCCACTCACGCCATGTTCCGCCATGACAGACGCGGCATGAGCATGGTGATGCTGAATTGCCAATAGTGGCGCGTCGAATGATTTCGCCAATTGACCCGCGAACTGGGAACTGATGTACATGGGGTGCATATCGTGGGCGATGAATTGCGGGCGCACGCTATAAAGGCGGCAAAGATCATGGATGGTTCGGACAAACTCCGACCGCGTCCGCGGATTACCCAAATCCCCCAGATATTGACTCAAGATCACGTGGGAATCTGCCACCAGCGCCACTGTGCTTTTTAATTCACCGCCCAAACATAGTCCGCTCAACGACGGCGGGATATTCAGAGGAATAACGCCAGGGACAAAGCCACGCGATCGACGGATCGGCAGTGGAGATTCCCCTTCCCCCATATCCAGCAGCACCGAATCGTCAAGACATCGGGCAATCGGCCGATCATGCCACAGAAATGCATCGCACATATCGCCAAGCCCGGCGATCGCTTCAGAATTATTTATTGCCAGCGGTTCACCACTGACATTGCCGCTGGTCATCACGAGTGCCGGAATCTCGAGGTCCAGATCGGCAAACAAGAGATGATGGATCGGGGTGTACGGGAGCATGATTCCCAGGCGGGCATTCCGTCCCGCGACAGCCTCTGCGACGGGGGCTCCCGGCCTGCGCATCGCCAGAATGATCGGTGCGGATTCTGACAGCATGACGGCCCGGGCTTGCGAGCTGATGCTGACCAATCGACCGGCGTCGTCCATGGATCGACACATCATGGCAAACGGCTTGCCATCCCGTTGCTTTGCCCCCCTGAGTCTGATGACGGCCGCCTCATCGTCCGCCCGCGCGGCCAGATGAAACCCTCCAATTCCCTTGATGGCGACTACGCCCCCGCCGCGTAATATCCCGGCTGCCTGCCTGATGGGGTCGCCATGTAATGCAACACCATGAGCATTAACCAATTCAACTCCCGGCCCGCAATTGGGGCACGATACCGGCTGTGCGTGGAATCGCCGATTGCCGGGATCCTCATATTCCCGGCGGCATAGATCGCACATTTCAAAGCCGGCCATGGTGGTGGCGGCGCGATCATACGGCGTCTCAAGGATGATGCTGTAGCGGGGGCCACAATTTGTGCAGTTGATCATGGCATGGTGGAATCGACGATTGGTCGGATCAAAAAGTTCCTGCTGACAATCCCGGCACATGGCGGTATCGGGTGTGATGGCAGTCCGGCCCGACACCACACTCCGGCTCTCTTCGATATGAAACTCACACTCGCCTGTACAGGGATCGATGATCAATTCGGTAACGTCGTCAATTCTCGCCAGCGGCGGAGTGTCGTGCTTCACCAGCTGGCAAAAACTTCGGACATCGGCGGCAGTTCCCTGCACCTCGATGGTGACGCCCTGAGTTGTGTTGGCGACAAATCCACTGACAGATGTGAGGCGTGCGAGGCGATAAACATGGGGGCGAAAACCAACGCCCTGAACCTGGCCACGAATAATCAAGCGGCGACGTTGTAAATCCAGACCGTTGATGATTGCCGTAGCCATGACGCCGGTCCTCTTTGCCCTGCCGGGTCTCGGGTGACTCGCATCAATCGGCCGCACCGCGAAACCCGGCCCCGCTCTCAAGCTCCACGAATCACATTACCGCCACAACGTATGCCGCATCATCAGTGCATACGCTCAACGGCGCATAGGTTTAATTCCGTAACGGCCTGTAAGGCTTCTCCCTATTCCAGATGCCATGGTGCCCGTGGCCACTTGATTGATGACGTGACAGTGAGAAGCGACTGTGATGACGAATGGTTTCGAATCTTCATTCGGCGTTTTTGTCGAAAATTCGCGGTGTGGCTATTTCAGTGGATTTCGCAGCACCACCAAGACCGAGGGCTTCAGCCAGCGCGGGTATCAATAAATATCTGCGGCTTGCGCGAGGGACGAAGGGAGCGGATTCGTGCCATGGTTTTCACATCACAATATTGAATTTTCGGTATCCATTTAAAATGACGCCGGGCGGCATTGTGAAATCGCGTTCTGAGCAGATGCTGACGCCGCGGCGGACAGACGACATAAATCACCACGCGATCGACTCCGATGGCATCACGATCGGCATGAACAATCGCGTCCATCCCCGCATAAATCTCCCGCAGCAGTTCGATGATCGCAGTTGCAAATATGGATACGCCCTGCACTTTCAAGAGTTGCGAGGAACGGCCAAGAATCGGGCTAATACGAGGAGACGACCGTCCGCAGGGACACGGCTCAGGATGAAACGCCGCGATGTCGCCGGTATCGAAGCGTATCAGCGGCATGGCATGCAGGCCCAACGGTGTTATCACCACGCGTCCGGCTATGCCCGGTTTACATGGTCTGCCCCCAGCATCCAAGATCTCGATCACCCCCATCTGTGGGTTGAGATGATTGCCAAGGCATTTTGGCCCTTGCGCGAAGGTGCAGCAGACCTCCGTCGAGGCGTAGGTTGAAAGGATGGGAGCGCGGGTAAATTGTGAAAGTGCCCGATGGACGGCATTGGGCTGAAAGTCGGCATTAAATAATGATTCACCGATACCGATGATCGCGCCGAGATTCTCCGGCAAAGGCGCGCCATCCCGAAGGCTGCCGGCCATCAGCGATGGGACGCCGATGAGAAACCACTTTCGCCCGGGGGCGAGCGGGAGCTTGGCGACGCCCGCCAGATCCACCAGCGACGGGCCCATGCGCAGGGATAACGCCCCGCACGCCTGTGCCCCAAGCCAATAGGCCAGACCGGCAACAAAAAGCCGATCCATGCCGACTGCAATGAGCAGACCATCCCCGGCCCTGAGTCCTGCGAGAGAGAGCGCTGCCGCTTCATTTTGGGCAAGGCGCAATATGTCTTTTTCTGCCAGGGCAATCCGCACTGGTTGACCGGTCGTACCTGATGTTGTCACCCACTCTCGTATCTCCGCCGGGTTTACCGCGAGAAAGTCGAGATTATTTTTAACCAGCTCGGCCTTGGTGGTGATGGGGAGCGATTGAAACAGGTGTCGATGCAGATGGATATCTTCCGCAGCCGCCGGAATGCGATCACGATAATAATTGCATTTTCTCGCTCTGCGGAGCTGGGCGGAAAGCTTAGTCCATTGCGGTTTCAATATCGTTGGGTAGTCGGTCATGTTCGGCTGCATCCGTTCGAGTTGTCTCCGTTATTGAACCGGTTGTGTGGGCGTGGATTTTGCCAGAAGCAGTAAACGGCGAAGTGCCAGGCGCCGAGCCTGATATGGCGGGTCCAGAGCCAGCGCACGCGAAAGCGCGGCAGCCGCGTGATGGAGGTGCCCGAGCGCCAGATCAGCACGCCCCGTGAGCTCGTAACTGGAAAAGAAGTCGGGATCATTTTTGTTGGCGACCGCCGCTTCCTGCAGCGCTTTTTCAAATTCGCCTTGCCGCAGGTACCGATATCCCGCATGCAGGGCCCGGCGAGCCGTTTTGAACTGCTGCCATTTTCCGGAAGTCCGAAAATGGTCAGCCGGGATCGGAGGAAGCAGGCACGCTTGAAGAGGCGGCGGATGCCGCGAAAGAAGCGGGTAGACGTTGATGCCAAGATATGCCCCTTCCGCATAGGGCCATGCCGCCACCCAAAGCTCTCCTTTGGTCAGATTCATGATCGCGGAATGGGCGGTGATCAGCGCGTCGATGGCATTGCGGTTACCGTAACCGATGAATTGCCCATGAAGTCCGGCCTTATCGCGCAGCAGAGCGGCGAGGTGCACGGCATTGACATGCCCATGCATGTCATGAATGAGAAGTGCGGCTCTGGCTTGCCGAAATCGCGTTGTTGAAGCGACGATCCGCTGCCGATTAACCGGATCATGTTGGAAGACCGGTGCGGTAAATTCATTGGCCACGGCGGCATAGGTCTTAATGGGGATGACCGCGCAGTGCAGCGGCGATTTTTCAATGATCACCGCCCGGCCGGTGTTTCCATCCCCCACCACAATGCTGTCGGCAACAAATACCGGGGCGTGCCGGATGATCGCCTCCGCCTGTGAAAGACTGCCTGCAAACTGCAGAACCTGCCTGGCGGCGATGATGGTCGGCTCACCGATCGGTTTGAAGCCGCGTGTGGCCGCCGCGTTAATAAAGAGGCCGATTTTCCGGCTGTTGAAACCGGTTACGCAGCCGCTGAGTCCCGGCCACGCAACACTGACAAATGCGTATCCTTTTTTCGGACGCATCAAGGTGATGCTCTTCTGGCGATTGAATGCCGGACCACCTTCAAAATCAAAATTTCTCGCCAGCCAGAGACAATGATCTCCCGACCAGGCCGGGCACGAAATCACGCCGGTACACCCCACCGCATGAGCGTCAATAAGCGGATTATCAATAAGATTTTGTGAAATATCATCCAGCGCTTCATACGAAAGGAGTCGCGCATAGGTGGGCCCCAGATAGCCGTGAATATCAGGATGTGACACCGATTCCGCATACGCCTCGCGCTGGATGTAGCCTGGGATGTAACCGGGTAATTGGAGCATATCCAGCGCCACACCGCGTGTGATGACCCACTGTGCCCAGAGGGAGGGGACGAAGTGATGGAGCTGATCCAGCATGTCGTTTTCAATCTGCGTATCGATGGGTGCCCCCAAAGCGCCATCGTCATAACCGATTCGACCGCTCGATCCGGCGACGGAGATCACCCAGATACCGCCGACCCGCCGCATCCATGCACGCCCAATGTGCCACGAATGGGAAGACAACTGCTGCACGACCCGATGCTTTGGCAAATGAACGGTTCCGGTGGGCCTTTCACCGGTCATGACCAACTGCCCGACGCACACGACCACCAGCGCCAGGGCCCCTGCCGCACCTGCGATGCCGATACCCCAAAATATCAGGCGCAGGGCAAATCGGCGGATGGCAAGGCGACGGCGTAGCACTTTGCCGGGTTGGCGGAGCCTATACCGCAATCGCACGAGCGGCGCGATCCAGCATAGCGCGGTGAGATAGCCACCGGTGATCCCTGCCACCAGCGTCAGGCCGATCCAATGCAGTGCGGGATGGCCGGCGGCAACAATCGCGCCGGAGCCGAGGATGGTCGTCAGGGCGCAGATGCCAGTCGTCATGGTGCGTGGCCGTGCCGCTGGATCGGCGAGATTCGGATCGCTGGCGGTGTATATGCCGTAGTCGATGGCGACACCCATGGTGAAAAGCATCGGGACCAGCGCCAGAAAATTCAATCCGCCGCCAAACCACTGCGCTACTCCAGCGAGCCAGATGAATCCGACGATGAGGGAAAGCGTCGCAACAGCGGCGATATCGATTCGCCGAAAATAGATGCATACCGGCAGAAATATCGCCAGAAATATCCATGGGAATAAGAATTCCAACTGTGCCTTGCAGCGCTGGGTGGCATCGAATAACAGCGCACTACCATCTATGATCATCGCACGCGGAAATTGAAGCTCAATCTGTCCGACCCAGTCGGAAGCCATTCGAGGGGTAAGTCGGCGATTGGGATAGACGGTGGTGGAGATCAGATAATGTCGGCGAGTGATCGTAACTCCGCCCGGGAAAAGCCGAACGGGGGAATGGATCATTCTGTAGCGGGCGGAAATGTCGGTTGGCAGTTTCACAAACTCTGAAAGCATGGAGCGGTGGAAGTTCAAGCCGAACAGGTTCGTGACCTGCTGAAGCCGCGTACGGAGCATTTTGATCCGTGCCGGTGACCAATAAGCCCGCCAGCGTTTGAGCCTGCGATCAAAAATCCGCGTGGGCGGCAGCATCGGGATTGGTGAGACAAAACCTTCAATGAGATTTTGCCGCCGGAGCGCATTGAGATTATCACGCAGCAGTGCCGCCTGCTGGAGAGCACTTTCCGCGTGATGAGAGCGGATGACCACGGCGCCATGATGGCGGCTGTTTCCCCATATCCGGAAAAAGCGATTCTGGATTTGTGCCTGTCGCCGTGGCACGCCGTTGAGGTTCGATGGATGCGAATTGTAATTGAGTTTCGCGGCGTGGATGGCCAAGATGATGGTCGCGATGGTAAATGCCGTGGCAGGCAACCAACGGAGTTTTTTCGGGAATTGAAATCGCGGGGATGTCGGGTGCGGGCGACAATATTCCCCGATAAACACTGGCAAGATCGAAAAGGTGACCAACCAGATGCAAAACGTACCGGCCGCGATAAAAAGTCCCATCGCCCGCAGACCGGGTGCATCGGAAAATGCCAATGCCGCGTAGCCGGCAATGCTGGTCAGCGCACTCATCGTGATCGGACCGAAGAGGGCCCGCGCAGCTTGCGTCTTGGGCGGCGTACCGTGCGATGCCGCGTCAGATACTGACGGTGATTCATCGGCTAACCGCCCATACTGGGCCAATATCTGTATCCCGTAGTCGGTGGTCGCACCAAGGATAAGGCCCGCGAACGCCAAAACCATCAGCGGGAGATGAAGATGGAATATCCCGGCAATGCCCAACGCCATTCCCAATCCCACAGCCGGAGGCAGCATGCAGATGAACAATGTTCCGACGCGACGAAAATAGAACCAGATGACGCCCGCCACCAGCAGCGAACCCAACGTTGAAACCAGAACAACATCGCGTCGGACTCGCGCCGCGTTGGCGGCGTAATCGACATAGGCTCCAAGTGTCCATACATGAAGTTGCGGAAAGGTACGCTTCAATTTTCCTATCGCGCCGGCAATCTGTCGCAGCATGAGAGTGCTCCGCCGCGTTTGCGCCGGAGCAAAGCGGGGTGTGGCCATCAGCATGATGTGCGTGCCACGATCTGCCGAGAGCTGTCCCCGATCCATCATCACCCGGCCAATCGCCATATGCTCCGGGAGGTTACTGCGCATCTGACGATGCAGCAGCGATCTGGCGGCGAGCGGATCACGCAGTTTACCCGCGAGTTGCAGCACCCCTCCGGGAGCTTCGATATCCACCCGAAGAGCTGCAAAATGGCGGCGGAGCCAGCGGCGATGAAGATGCGTCTGCAGGATTTTGAACGATTTTTTATCCAGCAATCCGGGCAATTCGGCATTTAATATTCCTCCGGACTGTGCCAGAGCTTGCGGTGAAACACGTTCCCATACGGAATAAAACTCATGCGTCTTGCGCATCTCGGCCGCCAGCATTCGGGCGGCTGCCGGCAGCTGATGGCGGAACCGCATCGAAGAGTGAAGATCGACATAAAGATGATTGGTGATGGATGGATATCGCGATGCGGACCGCAATGATTTCATTTCCGGACTGGACTGCGGAAAAAACAGCAGAACATTATTCTGCCATCTGATCTTGGTTGAAGCGGCAGCGAGCAGCACTCCGGAGACGATCAGCAGTATCACCAGCCATACTCGGCGCCGCTCACAGAAGGCGTACCAAGCCGCCATGGCGCGAGTGAGGCGGTCGGCGTGCGGAGATCCTGACTCATGCAAATCTGTCACGCTTGACCTTTCGCGGCGAAGGTGGCCGGAGGAAATTTAATATTGATCCGCGTACCGGAGAACCAGTAGTTGATGGTGCCCTGCGGGGACAGGACTTCAAGAGCCGCAAGGAAGCCGGTCTTCCGATTCACAAACAGTTCGATCTGCTTCACATAGCGACGAAACATCTTATTTGTGGGTGTGATGCTGAACGCGGCGATCGGGATAGGGGTAAGCGAAACATATCGACGATCACGCGCGGGAGGCTGAGGCAGGGGTGCGGAAAGAATTTTAATCTTTCCTGCGTGCAGGGTGTGTTTTTTTAGTTTGTTCAGGCTGCTGAGGTATTTCATGATCGGCGCAATTTCAGGTGATCGGGCGGCGTGGATGATGCGCCAAGGCTTGCCATGGGTTTTGGATTCAATCGTATCATGGCGAAGGAGATAAACCGTCTCAACAGGCCAATCGACCTGATATCTCATTTTGTCTGGTGCCAGCATTAACTTGCCGCCACTTTCAAAACCGTGTTTTAAGAGCGGAGATTTTTGGTAGCAGAGGAAGCGGGTCTGAAGGGTATGCCAATGGGTTTTATGCAACAGGCGGATTAGCAATGATGCGGGATTGTGTGCTGGGGGTTTGCCCGCCGCTGGTGTGCCCCAGGCCGATTCAATGAATGACAGCGCTATGGTAGCCGTGAATACCAGAGTAATCGTCACCGCGACGCGGTGGTCGTTCATGTTCCGTCGAACCATCACGGCGTAAATTCTACCGCGATATCCGCACAGCAGCTTATATTTCAGCTTTACCTGAGGAGAGGCAATTCGTTCCGTCGAGGGACGCCATCTAAATATCAGAATAATCCCCGTCTAAGCCAGAGATCACCGAACGCATTGAAGGTGGATTATCAGATCGGCGAACTGATCACAAACCGAATAACTGCGGAGGAAAGAACGCGAAGAGTGTTTTCTATACACCGAATCCGTAAAAACATCGCAGTTCCGACAACCATCTCCAGAAGTTATACCGAAAACTCACAGAGTGATAATACGTCTTGTGCGGGCAGTGCCGAACTCTCTTATCGAGCTATATTGCGCGATGGAGTGGGACTGGAAGTTACGGATTCGGGCAGGGTGCCGAACCTGGCCTCGAGCTCCTCCAGGGATTTGCCCTTGGTTTCCGGTGCCAAGGGGGTACATCGAGGCCGAGTAACCCGCCATGCCAGATCGGCACGAAAGGGGAAATTTCAAGTGGCGGATCGGCCCGGACGGTGCAATAATCAGGTGCGCCGTGATTTTGATTGATGTGGAGACCTTCCGCCATGACCATTCCAACCAACAGCCGTGTGATGCGGACGTGCCAGAGCAATCGGCCAGTTTATCCATTCTTCGTCCTGATCTCGCTGGCGGTTTTTCTCATCGGCATTCCAGCGGTGCAGGGGCGGGTCTTCAGGATGGCCTTCATATGCTCGGGATCGATCACCGACGGGGGTTGGAATCAGGATGGTCGCGATGCCGCTGTGAAGGTTGCCAAAGCACTGCACGCGAAGCTTTCGGTCCTTGAACATGTAACGCCCATCCGGGCGACGAGCATCATGCGTGACTTCTGCCGACGCCATTACGGACTGATCATCGGCCACGGGTATGAATTTCTGATTCCCGCGACTCAGGTGGCACGGATGACCACGCACACGCGGTTTGCCATCAGCGGCGCGGACAAAGTGGAACCGGGCGTGACCACGATGAATTTCGATCTCACGCAACCGTCTTATGAACTCGGAGCGCTGGCGGCCATGATCTCGCGGACCGGGAAAATCGGCTTTATCGGCGGAGAGGCGATTCCCTCAGTTGAAGCGTGCTACAAAGGATTCAAAGCCGGTGCCCGCGCGGTGAATCCGAAGATTCGCGTGGCCCAGGCCTATACCAGTTGGGATCAGGTGGGACTTTCAAAGACGCAGGCCCAAGCCTTTATCCAGCAGGGGGTGGATGTGATCTATCAGAATGTGGATGCGGCCAGCCAGGGGGTTTTTGAAGCGGTCAAATCGGCAGATCGAAGACATCCGGGCCATCCGGTTTATGTTTTCGGCTGCAACGGAAATCAAAATAATAATCCCACCTGCAGCCGCTATACACTCGCCAGTGCCGTAATTCGACTGGATCGGGCCTTCATGCATGTCGCGATTCTTGCCAAAGCGGGAAAACTCAAGGCCGGCGTCATTAATGAAACCATGGCCAATCATGTGTGTATTGTTGTCTTGAATCCGAAGTTGCTCGGCCGGGTCATTACGCCCGCCATGGAGCATCGACTTGCTGTGATCCGCAAACACCTGCTGGCGGCTAAATCATAGCCTTCGGGCGCCGAGTTATGGGTTTGGAGTCTTCATGTCGCCATTGCTGGAACTGATCCGGATCACCCGCCGCTTCGGCAACCTTACGGCGCTGAGCGAGGTGAGCCTGCGGGTGAATGCCGGAGAGGTGTTCGGCATTCTCGGCGAAAATGGAGCGGGAAAGTCTACCTTGATGCATCTTCTCGCCGGGGCACTGCAGCCGAATTCAGGTCAGATTCTGCTGGAGGGGCAAAACGTTGTGATACCCTCGCCCCGCCGTGCATTTGAACTCGGTATCGGCATGGTATATCAACATTTTAAGCTGGTCGGTACTCAGACCGGGATGGAAAATCTGGCCTTGTTTGCACCCGGGGGCTGGTGGCGAGGCGTTTCCGCAGAGGTTCGACAAACGGCGGACCGGTGGCGGACGGAGCTGAATTGGAATGTGGAAATGCACCGGCCGGTGGAGCGACTGAGTGTCAGCGAGCAGCAGCGGATTGAGATCATCAAAGCGCTCTCGCTGGGTGGGAGACTGCTGATACTTGATGAGCCGACCGCCGCACTGACACCGTCGCAGGTGGATTCGCTTCTGTCCACGGTTCGGCAACTGGCGGAGCGGGGACTGACGGTTCTGCTGGTGAGTCATAAACTTGCTGAGATAAAAAGCGTCTGTGACCGCATCATGATTCTGCGCCAGGGACGGATGACGCTGGAGGCGGCGGCGGACGCGGTTTCGACGTCAGAGATCATCACGGCAATGATCGGAAAGGACATTTCGCTGCCGACTGCAGCTCGAGGACGGCAGGGAGGGCGGAGTGTTTTGGAACTTGAGCACGCAGAACCCAAGCACAGGGGACGACATTCATTTGACCGAGGTGGTTCCGTATTGAAAGCGGCATCACTTCGCGTCAATGCCGGAGAAATTGTGGGAATCTGCGGCGTGGAGGGGAGTGGACAGATTGAACTCTCGGCAATCCTGACCGACGAAACTCGTGCTGCGGGCCGACTTGTGATTGACGGCATTCCGCTGACCAAATCCGGAGCTCGACGACATTTGAAAGACATCGGCGTCATACCGGCGGACAGGCAGAAAGAGGGGCTGATATTAACTTGGTCGATTCATAATAATCTGGCGCTTAAAGCGCATGACCGGCGGCCGTTTTCCCGCTGGGGCATTCTTCGGCGCCGACGATGGTCGGAAACTCATGAAAGAATTAAGCGACAGTTTGACATTCGCGCCGGTGATTTGCGCATGCCGGTCGCTGGACTATCCGGTGGAAATCAGCAGAAGGTGATCGTCGCCCGGGAATTGGAGCTCAAGCCGAATTTTCTGCTGGCGATCAATCCCACACGGGGGTTGGATGTCGGGGCTGCGGCATTTGTCATGCAGCAGATGCTCATCGCGCGGGACAGCGGGATGGGGATTCTGCTGATTCATGATGATCTGGATGAGTTGTTGCGGCTCAGCGATCGGCTTTATGTGATGTACGCGGGGCACCTGTACGAGACGCCGTGGCCGAATGCGACGCGCCGCCAGATCGGAGCGTGGATGCTGGGAAACGATTTGGATCAAATCCGCAGCGGTCCGCATGGAGATGACGGACTCCCTGACCGCAGAAACGGCCCGGTGCAAACTTGAAAGGTGTGCGACTCCGGATGCCCTCGCTCCAACGCGGCAGAATGTTTCTGCTGGAAATATTATTTACCGTCGGCGGATGTGCGCTGGCGGCCAGCGCAGTATTGATCCTGCTTGCTCTGATGGGGTTCCCACCCGGTCACATCCTGGAGCTATGGTACCGGGGCGCGGCGGCGGATCGTTACGCTCTGGCGGATACCCTTACCAAGGCCTGTCCGCTGCTGCTGACCGGACTTGCGGCGGCCATTACATTTCGGGCCGGCGTTTTTAATATCGGAGCGCAGGGACAACTGCTGGTCGGAGCGGCCATGGCGGTGGCCATGAGCACGAGGCTGCTGAGTCCGCACACCCCCCCACTGCCAGGCATCACGATGTGCCTTTTCGCCGGAGCCATCGCCGGTGCCGCATGGGGATTGCTCGCCAGCATATTGGAATTGTGGCGCAAGGTGCCGGTGGTTCTATCCACGATCTTGCTGAATTTCACCGCCCTTTACGCGGTGAAAATACTTCTGCACAGTTATCTGCAGGCACACGGTACATCTGCTCCGCAAAGTTCGCAGATTCCGCCCCATTTCTGTCTGCCGGTGATGATGAAATACACTTCGCTGCATATTGGAGTTCTGATCGCGGCGGCCATTGCTGTGGTGGCGGAGTTCGTGCAGGTTATGACCGTATTCGGATTTCAGACCACCGCCATCGGACTCAACGAAGCGGCTTCGCGGCTCGTGGGTATTCCGGTTGCGGCTCGTCAGATTCATACCATGCTGATTGGAGCCGGATGTGCGGGCCTGGCCGGGGCAATTCAGATTTTGGGCGTTGCCCATTTCATGACGGCGAAGATCGGTAATTACGGCTACGCGGGGATTGCGGTGGCTCTGCTGGGACGGCTCGATCCGATAGGTGTGGCGGTGGCGGCGCTGTTTTTTGGTGCGCTCGACGCCGGGGCTCAGCGGGCGGAGGAGAGCAGCATCGGATTGCCGCATGAAACCGCCAATATCATCAAGGCCGTCATTATTCTCGCGATGCTGATGATCGGAGCGTGGTCGATGCGACGGACATTGCGCAGCGGCCTGTGGCAACCGCGCACCCCTGAAACAGGAGATGGCGCCTGAGCATTTCACTACCGACTTTTCTTTTCAGGGAGACGATCAGTGCCGCCGCACCGATGGTGCTTGCCGGTCTCGGAGAACTTACGGCGGAACTTACGGGCGTGATCGACATCGGCATTGAGGGGATCATGCTTTCGGGAGCATTGGCCGCGTTTCTGGCGTCGTTTGCGTCCGGTCATGGAATGATCGGTCTGCTGGCGGGAATCCTCTCCGGAATCGTCATGGCGGGCATATTTGCCATAACCTGCATCGGCATGGGCGCGGATCAGATCGTGGTTGGGACTGCGATTAACCTTCTGGCATTGGGGGCGACGGGAAGCTTCTGGATGCTGTTTCAGAATTGGACACAAAACCACAATCTCGTTATTCACCTCACGCGGAATGAGGCATTCAACCGCATACCGATCCTAGGGCTTTCACAGATCGGCTTCGCCGGACCGGCATTATTTGATCAATATGGGCTGGTGTATTTTACCATTCTGCTCTCCGGCGTTGTCGGCTGGACGCTGAACCGCACCCGGCTGGGATTGGTGATCCGCGGTCTGGGCGACTCCCCCGAGACCTGTGCGGCGGCGGGCATACCGGTAAAACTGAGTCGGACGCTGGCGACCCTCTTCGCCGGCAGCTGCGCGGGGGCCGCGGGAGCCTATCTGAGCATCATGCAGACGCACAGCTTTGCCCAGAATATGACGGATGGAATCGGGTTTGTGGTGCTGTCTCTCGTGATTTTCGGGCGTTGGACGGTTTGGGGATTGATCGGCGGCTGCATTCTGTTTGGAGCCATTAACAGCCTGCAGCAGACCCTGCAGACCGCACGCTACACGAGCCATTCGACGTTTCTCCACGCCATGCGGCATCTGCCGTTTGAGCTTTTCCAGATGTTGCCGTATCTGGCCGCTCTTGTTGCGCTGGCCATTTTCGCGGGCAGTCGGCCGGGCCCCAAATATCTTGGGAAAAACTGGCAACCGGATGCCTGAGGGCGTGCGTGCAAGCGGGATAAAGAGGCATTTTGGAATCTGGGTGGTCCTCTTCCGGATGAGTCCTTTTCGGCGTACCCACCCCTCTGCCACGCTGGCTGGCCAAATCGGCCCGGTGGCCTCGTGGCAAGGCCCCCCCCTGCCGCACCGCGTCAAAATCATTTTTCCGTTTCGCTTCGCGCGGAAATAAAAGCCGCTATCGCCCGCTGCAGGTCGTCACGACTGTGGGCAGCCGAAACTTGAATCCGGATGCGGGCCTTCCCCATCGGCACAACGGGATAGGCGAAGGCAACGACAAATACGCCCCTTTCGACCACCTTGCGGGCCATGTTCACGGCAAG
>JAJZNY010000247.1 GCA_021852245.1 Planctomycetota bacterium
TCGGCAGGCGGGCGTTATCCGCCGGTTTCTCTGGCGCATGCACTTCGCTGCATTTGCCCACGGAGGTGTAATGGACAAGGTAGAATCCCTCAACTATCGGTTGGCCTGCCATCTGAGGAAATATTGGTGGTGCGTACAACGAGGTAAAACAGCGATAAAGGCAATTCTCCATGGTGAATCGGGGCGGCGCCGCCGGGCCGCAGCAGTATGGATCACTGGGGCGGTGTGCTTCGCTTCGAGCGTGATGGCGCAAACTCCGTCGGCACGAGTCCCGGTTGCCTATCCCGATACTTGGGGAGCCATCGACGGTCTCGGGCGTATTTTGCCCGATTATCGAGACGTGGGAGGCATCAAGAAAAATAAAACCGTAGGCATCTTCTACTTCCTGACGCGGGTAAACACCGGCCACGTGATTCGGAATAATGATCTGGTACTGCAGAAGCATCCGAATGCCATCATCGGTCCGATGCACTCAACTCATTGGTGGGCCGAGCCGCTGTTCGGATATTACCGCAGTTCCGACCCCTTTGTTCTGCGTGTGCATGCCGAGATGCTTGCCGATGCGGGCATTAACACGGTTATTTTCGACAATACGAACGGCCCGATTTATCTGTCGGTGCAAAAGGCCCTTTTCGAGACGTGGCTGCGTCTACGGGCGCTGGGTGATAAGACACCGCAGTTCGCATGCTTTGCGGGTAATGGTGCGTGGAATAAAGTTTATGATTCCATCTATAAACCCGGATTGGCGAAGAAACTCTGGTTTTACTGGGACGGCAAACCGCTGCTTCTCTATCACGGCCGTAAATCCCAGCTCACATCGGCAAAGCTGCGATTTTTTACACTGCGCTATTGCTGGGCATGGACGGGTGGAAAAAACCAATGGGGTTGGGACAATCTGGGCGTAAATCCAAAACTCTATGGGTGGCACAAAAACCCGTACACACCGGAAGAAATGCCCGTAGCCGTGGGTGGATGGGCCAGCAGCAATATCGGCCGGAGTTATCACGACGGCCGCGAGCCTCCAACCATGGATCAACGTCCGTGGAGGGGCATCTGCTTTGCACGCCAATGGGCACATGTCCTGAGCGTAAATCCACCATTTGTATTTATCACCGGGTGGAACGAGTGGACCGCCGGTGCGTGGCCAGCCCCCGGCCCTCTGGATTTTGCCGGTCGGATGGTCAGGAAAGGTGACCCGATCTTTATTGATGAATACTCGCCGGAATTCAGCCGCGACGCCGAGCCGATGCGCGCTGATCGCGGCGGATTGTATGGCGGCTTCGGCGATAATTATTATTACCAGATGATAGCGGAGATACGGCGGTACAAGGGCGTTCACCGTCTCCCGCCGATCCATCGAGCGGTGATTCACATCGCCGCGCCGATGGCGCAATGGAATCCTATCGGCCCGCTGTTCATCAATAATATCGGGCTTGCGGTACACCGCGATGACACCGGCTGGGGCACCGAACACTACGTAAACAATACCGGGCGCAATGAGATCGTCGCTTGCAAGTGCGCGTACTCAAAGAAATACGTCTATTTCTGGGTCAAAACGCGGGTTCCCATCACCACATGGCGCGGCCGGTCGTGGATGCTGCTTTATCTGAGCATCCCGGCGGGCGGCAGCAACTGGATGGGTTACAACTACGTCATCAATCGGCACGTTGTCAACGGCCATACGACAACGGTGCAACGTAACATCGGGGGCTACCATTGGCGGACGACCGGGAATGCTCGATTCAGAGTGCATGGCCGTCAAATGCAGCTTGCGATTCCCCGCCGTCTGCTGGGAATTCCCAACGCCATGCCTGCTGAATTTCATTTCAAATGGGCGGACCACATCGCGCAGGATGGTCGCTGGACGGACTTTTACCTTAACGGCGATTGTGCACCGCCCTTCCGTTTTTATTACCGCGCCAAATTCTCCCGGTGACAGGTGTTCCCGGATATTGCTGCGCAGGGGCAGAACTGACGATGGAATCGCTGCGGCGGCAGGTAGGTCGATATCGAGAAAGTTTGCTGCGAATGGGTATCAGTATCCGCGTAATAAAAAAGGGCACCGGGCGGATACCGGGAATGCCTGCAACCCGATAACGCCCGATGCCTCGGAAGGCAAGGTTAACCATTTTCCTCTCAGGTGCTGGTGGCGGGCGGCTGTTGCGGACGGCGCTCTTCACCGACGATACCATCCGGAGTCACCATGAAAAGGCGGTCGGAGAGGGGCTCGGTCGCATTGGTAAAGCGAATCTCCACCTGATGACGCAACCATGAAAGGGTAGCCTGATCATCGCTGGAAAAAGCGAGCAGCACATGCCGATCAGGTACCGCCATGTAATAGGTGGTGCCCAGATGCGGCCTGAGATTCTTCTGCACAAGGGGTAGCAGCATACGCGAAGAATTCATCACATCATCGGCCGGGAAGCTGAACAGGGCATATTTATCGCTATGTCCGCCGCTCATCGAAAGTTTCCGCGTCGAGCGTGCCAGATTCGCCAGAGCGTGCTCATGCACAGTATCGAGGGAAATGTCCCAGTTCACCAGATCAGCCGCCGTGATGTAGCGATCGGAACGCCCCACACGGTAAGCGATGAAAAGATTAGTCACCCAGGGTTCGGTGACGATCGAACCCGGATGGGCGGCGTCCGCCGAGCCCGTGCCGGGTTCTTTGGGCGCCAATGCTGGCAGCATGGCCTCGGGGACCAGGCTTGGAAACACGCGCGTACGCACTTCCTGCCACCCGTCAATTTCATTGAGTTCACCGGTGTATTCCACCAGCAGATCATCAAAAAAGTCCCGGACATCTTCGGCCAGATTTTCCGGCTGCCCGATCCAGGTATCGTGCAATTGATTAACGCGGATTTT
>JAJZNY010000334.1 GCA_021852245.1 Planctomycetota bacterium
CCTCCCCCCGTGGAAGGCGTCATACACCTGTCCATCCACGGAAATCTGCTCAAAGATCATATTATCAATGGCCGTCTGACTTAACTGGGCATAATCCTGCGGCGAGAGCGCCTGCAGATATCCGGCAAGTTCGGGTGCGGGCAGAAAGCTCATCGCGGTAATCGGATTGATGACGCTCTGCGGAATCTTCCCCTGATTAGAAAGATTGTTGAAGTAGTTGGCGACCTGGGCCTGATTGCCGCTGAGGGCGGTGGTGGCGAAAACTTGTGGCAACCCGGAGGATTGGATCAAAATTTGATACCCCGTGCCGGCAAGCTCACTCTGAGTGAAGGATACATCGCTCAGATTAGATGCGACGGAGGCGAAGCTGCCGCTGACACTGCCAGTGGTTTTCACCACGGTATACGTCTGATTATTGGATGGGACGTAATTGATGAAGCGGATATTGAGTTTACCGGCCAGAGATGCCGATCCGCTGCCGAGCGAGACATAATCATAATTGCCCGACGCCGGCGTGCCAAAAATGGCTAAATCCAGATTGGATGTTGACGTCAGGGTAAGGCTGGAGGCATTGATCACGACGGGTGTCGGGCCGTCGAATATGTAATTGCTGGTGGCCAAAGTGCCGGCGTTGGTGATGGACCCGGAACCGAAGGCGCTGTCGTTGCCGGCGATGGCCGTCGAGCCGGAGTCGATCGTTGTGCCGCCGGTGTAGGTGTTAGCGCCGTTGAGGACGAGCGTGCCGGGGCCGGAAATTTCCAGCGTCTCGGCTGATGCCGGTCCGGCCGTGATCACGGGGCCGTTGGTGATAGACGCGGGGCCCGCCAAGAACAGCCCCGAGATGATGCCATTGTCGGTGAGCGTGTTGCCTGAGGCGACGTCAATTTTTTCGTCAGCCCCTGGGGTGAGATTTATTTGACGGCTCATACTGAAGGAACCGTTGACCGACAGCGTGGAGTGGTTGAAGAGATCCAAATTGGCGCTGGCGGTGCCAAGGTTGTCATCTGCGGAAATGGCGAGCGTGGTACCCGATTCGACAATGGTCCCACCGGCGTAGGCGTTAGCGCCGCCCAAGGTGACGACTCCACCCGTGGCCGAACTTTCAATGGTCAGCGAGCCGCTGCCTGAGATGATGTTATTGAGCGTGACGGAGTTGCCGTCGGCATCGATCGTTCCACCGCCGCCGCCTATCGTAAATATGTTAGTCAGGGATGATATTGACGCAGTGGTTTGGAGGGTTCCGCCGTTGAAACTGACGGCGCCGCTGCCGATGGCACTGGCGGAATTGATTGCCAGAGTGCCGGAATCGAGGGTTGTGCCGCCGGTGTAGTTATTTGTGGTGTCTGATAACGTGGTTGTACCGCCGTCGACGACGAGGCTGAGGTTGCCGAAAAGCAGGCCGGAGACGGTATTGTTTCCACCGAGGATGACGAGCTGTACGGCACCACCGCCACTTCCGCCGGAGTCACCGCTCGCACCCGGCAATGTCCCCGTGGTGCTACCGATGTTACCGGCGATGTCGGAATTGTACCCGCTGGAGCCGGGGGAAATGGTGAGCGTCTCAGCACTCGAGCCGGAATTATAAATGTCGCTTCCGGCACCAAGATTAACCCCGATGACCGTCTGCGAGGTACCATTGAGGTCTGCATTGTAGGCCCCGCTGGAGTTGGCGGCCGGAATCACCGCCACGCTTGTGCTTCCAGCCGGAACGCCGGTGTTCCAGTTGCCGGCGTTAGACCAGAAATTCGTGCCGGTGCTGTCGCTGTTGTGGTTGTTCTGCGTAAACGTGTCAACAGCGGACTGTATCTGAAGTCCGTTCAGATCGCCCTCGCTCGAGCCGGGCTGCAAGGTTTGCGCAATGGTTATCACACCGGAAGAACTGCTCATGGGGGTGAGGAGGACATAATTGTCGCCCTGAACGAAGCTGCTGGCGGCGTTGCCGGTGGCGTCGGCACTGGCCCCGTTGGCCGTCACCACGGTCGCTCGGCTGTTATTTGAAGCGTCAAAAGACGCCGTGTATACGTAAAGGTCGTAGACGGTATTCGCCTGAAGGCCGCTGAGGGTAATGTTTGTGCTGTTTGATCCTTTGGCGGCAAAGTATTGGTCCATGAGTCCCGGATCGAGGGAGCCTTGGGTAACTGAATAAGCGGACAGTTGGCTGCTGTAGCCGAGGGAGACGCCGGACGCGGCCCCGGTCGAGGTGGTCAGCGATATACCACTGGATGAAATGCTGTTCGTTGCCGACGCCTCATTCGACAGTTCACCGGGTGCACCGATCTGGTTCCACTGGTCGGTGCTCGTGCCGATGACCGCCGCGCCGGACGCCTGGTTCGCGTCGAGCGAGCTTGTAGAGGTGTCGTAAAAATTAACATCGATCAGGGGGGGAATTGTCGTGGACGCCAGCGCGGCGCCCGACGCGGCCATTATCGCTGCGGCCACCAAAATTCGGCGACTGCGCCTCGCAGTCGTGTTCCACCTGCCGGCGTGCTTCATGCCTATCCCTCCGACAGTCTGTTCAGCCATTCCGAATCCCTTTCATGATTTCGACAGCGAGACCAATGGGGGCAAAGAATCGCGGCCTCCACGCAGACGCTGCAGCATCCATTTACCCTTCGAATTAACAAGCCCGCCACCCATGGCCCCACCAGAAAAGGTGGCTGGGCGAGGGCAACGAAATTCCACGATAGCGATATCGGACGCCCGGTGCCGATAACTTTAGGCCAAATTGGGTGTAATCGGCGGTTCTGGGGCTGTGCGGCTATTTCCCGGCCGGTTCGATGTGGGAGTGAATCTCGGCGATGTTCGGCAGGCGGGCTTTGATGCGCGATTCGAGTTCGCTCACTTTGGCATGGGCGTCGGCAACTGACCAATTGGCCGGAACGTCCACATGAAAGCTCAGGTAAAGCCGGCCATAGATATTTTGGATGTTGATCGCATGGATGGAGACTTTCAGCCCCTCCGCCAGTGAACGGACGATGGATGAGGGGTCGTCAAAACGGGGCCCCGGTTCCACATGCACCATCACATCAATGCTTTCATCCACCGCATCGGCGGCGAGTTCCACACTCGTGGCGATACGATGGCTTTCCTCCAACGTGATATCCGCAGGTACCACGATGGTGGCATCGACAAAACGCTGCGAACCGGATTGCCGCGCCCGTACACGGGGCACTTCGCTGACACCGGGCACGCGGCGGATCGCCTCCTGCAGGCGGGATTCCAGGCCTGCCGGGGCTCGATCCATCAAGACATCAATACTTTGCTTGGCCAGCCGGATGGCGGCCGCGAGGATGATCAGGGCGATGAGCAGGGCGCCGACGGGATCGATCCAGAGTTTGTGGGTGAATTGATCCAGCAGCAGCGAAAGAAGCACGACCAATGCGCTGATGACATCCAGCGTGAAATGGAGGAGATTGGCCCGCAGGGCGCTGCTGCGTTTGGTGGCGTACGACCGAAAGAGTCGGATGGCGCGGTAACCGGTGATAAGCAATACCACGATCATCAGGGCGATGGCGATCATGGTGGCGGGCGCATCGACCAGAGGTTCCGGATGGAGCAGGCGTACGATGGAAGCATAGCCGATACCGGCGGCGGTGAGGATAAGAATCAGACTTTCGCCGAAGGCGGAGAGATTTTCAATTTTGCCATGGCCGTAGTTGTGAGAAGCGTCGGCGGGCAGATCGCTGACTTTCACGGCAATGAGGGTGATGACGGCGGCGACGACATCGGCGGTGCTGTGGATGGCATCGGAGATCATGGCCAGTGAGCCGATCAGAATGCCGAGTGCGAGTTTTCCGGCGCTGATCACCACACCGGCAACCAGTGAGCCGACGGCCAGGCGCTGTTTTTCATTCACCACGACTGCATCCCCGCGTGATCAACTGAGGCGGTGAAGTTCCGATGGAACGACGCGCCGCCGGATGTAGATTAGAAATGGGACGCTGCATCACCGCAAGGGTGCGGGGCGCGGACATGACACACGGCCAATGGGATAAACCCATCGGATCGCTTCGGAGTCGTGTGGATTATTCGTTGTTCGCTGCCGCGCCCCGTCGCCCGCCCGTTTTGCAGAAGCTGCCACGGGGCCCGCTGGCTCATGCCCCGTTTCATGGCGCGGCGGGCAATAGGATCACGAGCATGAATACGATAAAAAGACCGTCGTGGTGCGCAGCCACGACGGTCGGTGAGCGAGAGAGATAATCGGAGATTGCCACCGCAGATCAGCGGCTGAATATCCAGTCATGGCTGTTGACGGCGCCGGGTGGCACGCTGGCAAAACAGGGGGCACGCCATGTGAGGGCCTGCGTGGGGAGGTAACGAATGCTGTTGCCGAAGCCATCCTTCACATTCACCAGGCCGCGGAATGTGCGTCCGTCGGGAAGGTGGATAGTGCCGAAAACCATATTCGCAGGACGGATGAAATGGGTGATATTCGGTTCCCGCATGAAGTTATCGGCATGGTGGTCTGAAAGGCGGGCAATCTGATAGTCGACCAGAAATTGATGCAGGCGTGATCCACTGCCATGGAGCGGGGGCAGATGATTAAATTCATCCTGATATTCGAGCAATCCCTGTTGCAGAGTGGCCAAGGTGATGCGGGTGGTGATTAAATCGCGTTTGGTCGCCGACTGAACTTTAAACCAGGCCAAGACGCCAATCAGAATGACCAGTCCGGCGATGACCACGGGGAGATCCGACGAGCGAAACTCAAATTTGGTTTTCATGACTCTCTCCTTGAAAAGACTCTCCGATCGGCCTTAACAGGCCCGATCGATTCCTCTGCCTACATCATAGGGCCTGGGTGAGAAATGAAAAGAAAAACTTTAGGATTTTTACGCTGGATCGCCGCCGATAAGTGAATCGGGCGCAGCACGCCATCAGAGCTACATTTTTATCGGTTGGCCGGCGCGATTACTGGTTATAGCTGTAGATGTAATCGGCGGGTCCGAAGGTGGAGGTCGGACTGGTGTTGGTTTGGGCAGAGGAAAAAACGGGGCCAAAGCTGTAGAAATAGGGGGCGTGCAGCTGGCTGGGTTTCCAGCCTCCTTGGTAGAAGGTTGAGTTGTTCACGGCAATCGGTTTCGACGGCGCAGAGGTCAGTTGGGGCGTGTAGGGCGCCGGGGGCATGTATTGGATCGGGTTGCCGAAGCCGTCGAGGACGCAGATGACGCCGGTCATGGCGCCCGATCCACCGGGCCCGCTGAACGAGCCGTTGACTACCAAATTCGGTGGTAGCGCAGTGAGGACATCGTGAGTCTGCTTCCAAGTACCATTGGGCCCCGGTGTGGCATGATCCAGCTGATAATCCTCGAGAAACTGCGTCATGGAGGTGGGAACTTGGCCACCGCTCTTGTGAATGTACCAAGTGAGAGCGGCCTGAAGATTTTTCAATTCGGTTTTGGTGAGATTCGCCTCGGAGCTGTTTTCCACCTGGGTGCCGACGGCGAGGCCGATGCCGATCAGGATGGTGATGATCAAAATGACGACCAACATTTCCACAAGCGTGAAAGCGCGGCGATTGAGCGGAGTTGGGGATTTCAGGCTTTTCATTGGGCGTTCCTCATCTTCCGGCCATCAGCGCCACCTTCATGGCGAGCGTTCCGCCCCACTCTCCCCAAGTTAAGAGATTTTACTTCTGGACAGGCGGGTTTGGATAGCCAATGGGCCGATTTCAGGGCGAATGAACCTCCAATGCCGCAATCATACCGGGAATGTCGTGTTCCGGAGCTTCGATCAGATGGTTGTTCCACCCCAGAGAGGCCAACGATTGGGTCGTAACCGGCCCGATGGACAGTTTTGGGACGCTGCTGACTTTATCTCGCAGTTCCGGCGAGAGCATGGCGTGGAGGTTTTTAGCGGTGGATGCACTGGTAAAAGTAATCAGATCAATGCGGCCGCTGTGAAGAGCGGCAAGAGCCTCGGGCGGAAGCGATTGGGGTTGCACGGTCTGATAGATGGCAACATCCTCGACCTTTGCCCCCCCCTGCTCGAGCACGGTACGAAGCGCGGGCCGGGCGATTTGCGCCCTCAGCAGCATGACATTCAAGCCGGCCACATCGCCCAGATGCCGCAGGACGCTTTGTGCCAATTTGTCGCCGGTAAATTCTTCCGGCATTAAATCGGCAATAATTCCAATCTCACGCAGTGCAGCGGCGGTGGAGGGTCCGATGGCAACCACGCGCCGGGGCAGAGCACGAGCATCGAGCCGGGCGTCCAACAGGTGTTGCCATGTCGCCTGCACGCCGTTGACACTTGTAAATATCACCATGTCCATCTGCGAAAGGCGGTTAATGGCGCTGGTAACGGCCGAAGGGTCGGATGGGGGGACAAGTTCGATCGTGGGGGCCTCGACAACCTGCGCCCCCAAATCGCTGAGGCGCTGAGACAGTTCTCCCGCCTGTTGACGTGTTCTTGTGACCAAGACGGTTTTGCCAAAGAGCGGGCGCTGTTCAAACCAGTTGAGCTCATCTCCCAGCTCGGCAACGCGACCAATAATGGTGATCGCGGGCGGGGCGATTTGCGAGGAAAAATCTGGCTGACAAAGTTGCTCCAGCCGGCCGCGGAACGTTTTTTGGTCCGGGTGTGTGGCACGGTGAATCACCGCGGCGGGTGTCTGCGCATCAAGGCCGGCTGCCATGAGTTTGGAGGCAAGAACCGGTAGGGTCTTTACCCCCATGTAAAAGACCAACGTGCCGTTAAGTTTGGCCAGCGCATCGAAATTGACACCGGCGGTCGGATTGGCATCCTGCTGATGTCCGGTAACGAGCGTGACGGTGCTGGTGAAATCACGGTGCGTGACGGGTATACCGGCATAGGCGGGGCCGGCGATGCCGCTGGTGATGCCCGGAATCACCCTGAACGGTATTTTGTGCGCAAAAAGGTACTGCCCCTCTTCCCCACCACGTCCGAAAACGTACGGGTCGCCTCCTTTCAGACGCACGACATCTCCGAATGGAAGTTTGGCGACGGCACGATCAGCCTGCTCTCGCCATTTTTGAACCAACAGTTCGTTAATTTCGTCTTGGGTTAAAGTGTGGCGATTGGCTTGCTTTCCAGCATAAATGCGTTCGGCATTGCTGGGGGCAAAACGCAACAGATCTGGATTAGCCAGTGCATCGTAAATGATTACAGAGCAGTTTGTTATGGCATCTTTACCGGCAACGGTTATCAATCCCGGATCTCCGGGACCGGCCCCCACAAGCAAGACTTTCGGAAAGGTAGGCAAAGATAACTCCAAAACTTCCACGCTTCTTCAGGTACCGCCAATTATGCCAGAAAGGAGACGCGGAGGCGAATGTGGAAAATGATTTCAAGGAATAATTTTTAAGATTTCGTTCAAGCCATGGCAGCAGTTGGCCGATACCAGTATTGGTCGCAGTTGCAGTTTCCTCCCATAACCGAGATAGCCCGCTGTGCGTTACAGCGGGCTATCTTTTTTATGCCTCCGTTTTGATCCTCTTTCCTCTTTTCGCAGACTGATGCAACCGCCCTGAGATGAAGGACTTCCAGAAACCGCACTGGGCCCGCGACGGATTGAGCCAAATGTGTCCCACGTCCAAACCATTGGTGAATTCGTCGACTTGCAGGAGGGGCTCCGGGGAAACGCAAACCACGCATTGAAGCGGAGCCGCGGAGACAACACACTGCCGATGGGATAAACCCAGCGGCTCGCCCCAGAATCGTCCAGATTATTCGTTGTTCACCACCGCCGCCCGCCCTTCGCAGAAACTCTCACAGGCCCGACCGCACTTTTCCGACCGAACTGAGCGAATTACAGTTCCAACTTTCCGCCCGGTTTGAGTATCACCGGTTTGACGCCTTTGATACGGACATCCTCAGCGAAGGTTTCCGGGTTCTGCGCGATCGGTGGGAAGGTGTTGAAGTGGACCGGCATGACCTGCGGCGCGCCGATCATCTCCGCAGCCAATACGGCATGCCCCGGCCCCATGGTGTAGTGATCGCCGATGGGAAGAATGGCAATATCCGGCTTCCAAAGCCTGCCGATCAGCGCCATGTCTCCGAAGAGGGCGGTATCACCGGCGTAGTAAATTCGTCTGCCGCCAATTTCAATGACCATACCGCACGCGACCCCGCCGGCCGTCCCGTCCGGGAAGGTGCTGGTGTGAAATGCCACCGTCAGCGATAACTTGCCGAAAGGGGTCTTGCAGGTGCCGCCCTGATTAAGCCCCACCACATTCTTCAAGCCTCGGCCGCTGTAGTACTGAGACATTTCAACATTGCAGTAAATCGCGGCGTTATTTTTTCCGGCGATTGCTTCGGCATCGGCCACATGGTCGAAATGGGCGTGTGAAAGAAGAATGTGCGTTGCCTTGATGGCATCGGCCTTGATATCCGAGAGCGGATTTTGATTCAGGAATGGATCGACAATCAGATGATGATCATGGTTGTAAACTTCAAACGTTGAATGTCCATGATACACAATCGATACCGACATTTAATACCTCCTTAAAAAGATCATCCGCGATATTCCTGAGCCGATTTTAGGCATGGAGTCCGGTGGATCAAGCGGAAAACGTCGGTGGCGCCACTGTATCCCCAATCACCCGGTGGGTGTAGCGGAGGCGGTGGCGGTAGCCGTCGGGCGACCGACGAGCGGCGCGAGTGGATCGACATGCGGATTCGGAAGAGCGAAACGCTCGATCAGGTGGGCGATGGTAATTTTTGCCAAGGCACGATGAATGCGATCCCATTGCGTTGATTTGGCCTTTCGGAAAGCAAGCAGATCGTTGAGGGCGGCGTAGAAGGAGCGATCGCGCAGAATGCTTCGGCCCAAACCGTTGCAGGCGGTGATGATCAGTTGGGCCCGCTGATATTGCTGCATGGGCGTGGGATGCTTCGCGAGGAGCAACTCGCCCAGTTCATGGACAGCCGAGTGCGGCCAGTGTCGGATGATCCGCCGGATTAAACTCGGTTGTGGCTGCACATAGGCCGCATGCAGCAGCACGTACATGGCGGCCTGAGGGTTTTGATCCACCAGCGGCATCTGACTGCCGACAAAATTGATTTCCACGATACTTTGGCGTGTGAGGGCCCGAATCGTGCCCATCTGACTCATGAGCACGGCGTTACGCCGGACACGGTTAGTTTCAAGAATAGGAAGTTGCGCGACGATTTCCTCTGCGGCTGTGTACTGCCCGACCCGGAGCAGATCCATCGCGAGTTGAACGTTCGCCTTTTCGGCGAGAACCGCCATCTGCGATCGGACGGCATAGGGCGTTGCGCCCAGCCAGGCAAGCTCATGTGCCATCGTCCAGACAGGAGCGACCCGTACGGGGTTATTAATATCAGCGGGTGCAAGATGTCGCAGGTAGACATGCAGGGCCTTGACCGCCACGGGCGATCCGCTGGTATGTTGGAACGTTTCCGCAAATGCCCGCAGAGCCAGCAGCCGTGCGTAACCATTGCGGCGGGTTGCAGCGGCACGGGTTAAAAGATGGTGGGCGAATACATTCCGCTGTGAATCGAGTTCCATGAGAAGTTTTTTTTCACCCGGGCCGTATCTGGCGGAAAATTGACGCCAGTCGTGACGGGAATAGACCGGTTTGAAGCCGGCGAAGATATGGGCAGCTCGACGCTGTTCGGTATCCAGATTCGGCGCCAGCGATGAGGCCTTCCATTGGGCGGGCAGAAGAGAGAGAGCCCGGGGCGTGAGCGAATCGCCCCGTGCGCGCGTCGAGCCGGTCAAGAGTGCGGCGGTAATGAACAGTGCGATTCGTATACGGTTTGGTGTCAACACAGTCGTCACATCCCTGCAACAAATTCTGCCCAGAGTGAGTATACAGGAAATCCGCCGGGGCCATCAGCCAACCGTGATGGGGAACTCCGGCAATTTTCAGGCCCGTGGAGGAGTTTACCAGTCCGCGGGAAGTTGGCGAGATATCGAGGCTATAATCAGGGCGTTATTCAGTCAGGAGTCGCCCGCATCATGCACTATCGCTACAGCGAATACGACGGTGAGCCGTTTCCCACACCCGAGAGCCTCTGGCCCTACGATAAGGTCTTTGACTTTATCCTTGCCTATGGCGAAGACGCCATCGATGCGCTCAATGAACTCGGAGAAGATCAGGCGGAACTGCTCGAACAACTGATGAAGGACGGACTGCTGGAAAAGGCCGCCGGCCGATATCGTCTTACTCCGCGCGCGGTCAATCAGATGCAGCGACGTGCACTGATGGAAATCTTCGCCAATCTGCCCCGCACCGGGCGTGACGGCCACCCGACCGCCCATGCAGGTGCCGGGGCGGAACGACTGGAAGGTACCCGGCCCTATCAATTCGGCGATCCGGTGAGCGAACTGGACCTGCATCAGTCACTGCGGAACGCCATGGCGGAGAAGGCTAAAACCCCCGGTTCCCCCCTGCTGCCGATTGACTTTAATGAGAATCATCTGGAGATGCACCTGCATGAGGGAACCACGAGTTGTGCGCTGTGCATTTTAATTGACATGTCGGGCAGCATGATGCGGTACGGCCGATTCATTGCCGCCAAGAAAGTAGCGATGGGCCTCAGCGCATTGGTGCAGCAACGTTTTCCACAGGATACCGTGGACATTGTGGGATTTTACAGCACGGCCAAAATCATCCGCGACAGCGAACTGCCGCTGCTGATGCCCAAACCGGTCAGCACCCATGAATATTCGATTCAGGTGCGAGTGCCGCTGCGCGATGCGGACAAGACGCATCAGCATTTCACCAATCTGCAGATGGGGATGCAGCTTGGACGAAGAGTGCTTAACCGCAGGAGCGCAGCGCAGAAAATCATGTTCATCATCACCGACGGGCAGCCGACGGCTCATCTGGACGGTGATATCCTCAACCTGATCTATCCGCCGAGCAAAAAGACCGCACTGGCCACATTGCGGGAGGCGCTGCTTTGCGTGCGCAGTGATATCCGGGTTGCCAGTTTCGCCCTGATTGAGGATTACTGGGATATGGAATGGGTGCAATTCACCGATCAACTGACGCGGCTGGCACGTGGAGTGGCGTTTTACTGCACGGGGACGGATCTGGCGGGCTGCGTCATGGAAAGCTACCTGAGCGGCCGACGGAAAAAGGCGTTCATAACGTGAGTCGGCAGGCTCCGGGCGCCGGCGCGAACGGACGGGCAGTCTGCGGAGGGGATCAAAGTTCAAGGCGCAGATCAACACCGCGGGCATCGGTGGCGGTAATCACCACCGAATCGCCGGCGGCCTGTTCATCGGCGATGATGTTGATTTTACGGTTGGTTTTATCCTCGGCGGCGAGAAGCTCACGGCGTTTTTTATTAAGTAAATAATCAGCAACGGCGGTATAGACGCGCACCTCCAGCACCGCCACTTTGGCGTGCATGGCGGCGGCGGCAATTCGCCGAAGCACATCGAGCGAGACGCTTTCGGGATTTTTAATCAATCCCGCGCCGTGGCAGTGGGGACAATCCATGTAGATGCTGCGTTTGAGGCTCGGTTTCATGCGCTGGCGGGTGAGTTCCACCATGCAGAACTGGCTCATGCGAAGCACCTTCGTTTTGGCGCGATCTTTCTTGAGTTCTTCACGCAGCATGTGCTCGATTTCACGCTTATGGCGTTCGTCGCGCATATCGATGAAATCGATCACAATGACCCCACCGAGATCGCGGAGTTTGAGCTGCCGACATATCTCCCGAACCGCTTCCTGATTCACCTTAAAAGCGGTCATTTCCGCATCCCGGTGCTCGCGATAGCGGCCGGAGTTAACATCCACCGCCACGAGGGCCTCGGTGGAATCAAAGACCAGTGATCCGCCGTTGGCCATCTCGACCCGCCGCGAGTTGATCTTCTCGAGTTCGCGCTCCACGCCGTAGCGGCTGAAGAGGGGTGTGGATTCGGTGAACAGTTCCAGAGAGCGTTTGGAATCGGGTTCAACGTCGGCAATGAACGATCCGATACGATCGAGCATGGTCGGATTGTCAACGATCACCCGTTCGATTCCGTCAAGATCCAGATCGCGCATGGTGCGTGTGAGCAGATCACTTTCTTCATACAGCAGGGCGGGACTCGGCTGAGTTTCGATGCGATGGGAAATGTCTCGCCAGCGAGCCAGAAGTTGAAGCAGGTCCGCCTTGAGTTCCTCGGCCGATTTATCCGCACCGGCGGTGCGAATGATGAAGCCGAGATTTTTGGGCGGATTAATCTCCTGAAGCAGCTGCTTCATTTCACGGCGTTGCTGGTCATCGACCACCTTGCGTGAGACACCCAACTGGCTCATTCCCGGCATCATGACCAGATAACGGCCGGGAACACTGATATAGCTGGTCAGCGACGGCCCTTTGGTGCCGATGCCTTCTTTGGTCACCTGCACGATGATTTCCTGGCCGCGACGCAGACATTGCTGAATCGGCGGTCGACTGGACCGGGGTGTCTTGCGACCGACTTTCTCCATGGGCGCGATGTGATCATTTTCCACCAGAAGCAGATCGACCATCTCATCGGATTCGGGTTGGCCTTCAACTTCATCCGCGGCAGGTTCGGAAGAGGTTCCGTCGGCCGTGGGCTGGGGCGTATCTGAAACGGAGGCTCCGGGCGACGGTGTGCGGGACGCATTGAGCGTGGTTTTGTGCCAGCGCTGCTGAAGATGCCTGGGAAAATATTGCGGATGGAGATCGCTGATATGCAGGAATCCATTTTTATTGATTCCAAAATCAATAAATGCAGCCTGAATGGCCGGCTCCACGTTGGTGACGCGCCCTTTGTAGATATTTCCGACGTGCAGATCGTTGCTGCCGCGTTCAATATAAAATTCTTCCAATATCCCCTGCGACAGCATGGCGATTCGGCATTCGTCGGTGTCGGCGGCATTGACGAGCATGATGCGATTGCGACGGGTGGGGGCTTTTCGGTGTGAGGGGGCCGCCCGTGTCCCGGCAGACTCGGGTTCAGATTCGGACGTCACCGATTCCCGCGTATCAGAAGCGTCCGGATGATCCGACGGGCTGAGGGAGCCATGGATAGATGAATCTTCCGATGAATCACCCCCGTCGGCGGGAGAACCGGGCGAGTTGCCCTCGGCGGCAGCATGTGTTGGAACAGGGTCTGATCCATTCTGTCCACCGATTCCATCGGTATGGCGCTGAAATTGATCCGGTGGAACCTCTTCTCCGGACCGGGAAATCGGCCCAGCGGGGTTGATGTCGGCGGGAGAACGGTTAACCGGGGAAGTTACCGGGGGATTGGAATTCGCATAGCCTGCGGAGGAAGAGTCGCCAGTCCGCGGCTGACCGGAGGGACGGAACTGCTGCCGGTAGACGGATTTTCCACCGAATGATCGTCGGCCGAATTTACTTGGTAGTCCGGGCCCCATCCTCACCACAGGCCGCACACCGCCGGGAAGTTTTTGCGGGGGCGGCGAAGGGTGAGCCACTCCGGCGGGACGGGAGGATGACGCAGCCTGAGGTGCAGGTTGCGGCTCGGACTTGGCGGGCTGATCTGATGAAGCGCCCTCACCAGCCGATGGACCGATGAGAGGTTTAACCGATGCGTTGATGGGCGTTTCACTCCCCGACTGCGAGGATTTGTTCGTGGAAAGGGGTGAATGATCTCCATCTTTAGCCCCGATGTCCGCCCCCGGGGAGGATTGATCTGCCAATGCGGCACGATCGGGCGCAGCCATTGTCCCTGCCGCAGGCGCCGCGCCGGGGGACTGCTGGCTTTTTGATGACGGCTTGCGACGATCGCGCGGTGATCTTGAAGCACGGGGCTTGGCCGCTCGGCTGCCGGAACGCCGGCGTGATCGCGGTTTGTTCTGCCGTGGAGACTCAGCCCCGTCAGGGCCGGAAACCTGCGCCGCAGCGCTGGATTCAACATTCAATTCGTGGGCACTGTCACCGACTGCGGCCTCTGACGGCAGAGGCGTTTCTGAACTTGAAATAATTTGTATACCTCACCAGCAATATCATTTATCACGCTTACACAAGCGTTCTCTCAACCTTGACATTATATTATCGACTTCCACGGCATCTGCCAAACAGCGTCAGGAAGTCGGTTTTATTGAGCGGTCAGGTCATAGGTGCGGAGCAACTGGTTAAACTGGCGGTGGTAATATTTTCCTCCGATGGTGGAGCCATAGATCGCCACCAGAGATTTCAGCGTATGGACGGTTTCTTTCTGATCGGAATTGCTCCGGATGTTGGTACGAATCAGGTACAGATAGGCGTTCCAGTAAAGTGAAGAGCCTGGTTCGAGTTTTGGGATGATTCGCACGTACAGGCTGTGGGCGAGGCTGTAGTTGGGGATGGCGTAGGCGGCGCGGGCACCGCCGATGAAGTTACCCAGATCATGGGGATTCTCCTTTTCGAGCTTTTTGTATATGGCCAGGGCTTGTTCAGGTTGACCGGCGAAAATGAGTTCGTGCGCCCGCAACTGGCGGTAGACGTAAATCTGCAGTTTATTTTTTACCGGATCACTGGACATGGCCACAATCAATTGTTTGAGCAACGAAGCGGCATTGGCAGCCAGAGATTGCGATTTGGCGAGATCGGTATGGCGCAATCGGCGACTCTCGCGGAGATATTGGCCGATGAGCCCTTTAATGACGTCATCGGCATTTTCACTCGA
>JAJZNY010000389.1 GCA_021852245.1 Planctomycetota bacterium
CCAAACGACGTAAACTTATTGCGGAAATAAGCAAACAAGTGCCTGAAGGTTTCATGGACACCACCCGCACGTTTGAAGAGTTCTGCGATGCGCCGCAGGATGACAGGATTTTCTACGCCCTTACCGACAGCAAAATTGTTCCCGAGCGACTGAATTCAAGGCACTGGCGGCCGACGGGATGGGGCAATCCTCCTGCTCTTCCTATTCCGGGAGGCTCTCACGACGGCGTACCGATGGTTTCACCGTTTCCAGACCTTTATGGCGACGGCCCCTTCGAGCCGACCTGGGAATCCCTGCAGAATTATGAATGCCCCGAATGGTATCGCGACGCCAAGTTCGGCATCTGGAATCATTGGTCGCCCCAGTGCGTGCCGGAGGATGGGGACTGGTACGCCCGGGCTATGTACATGGAAAATGGCGGCCAATATGAGTTTGAGCTTGCCCATTACGGCCCACAGTGCCGTTTCGGCTACAAAGACCTCTGTGCTCAGTGGACGCTGCTGAACTGGGAACCTGAGAACCGCATGGCGGAATACAAAGCGGCCGGTGCTAAATATTTTCTTGCGTTGGCCAATCATCATGACGGCTTTGACACCTGGCACTCCAAGCATCATCAGTGGAACGCACACAACATCGGACCACACCGGGATGTCATCGGTACTTGGGCTCAGCAGGCGCGGAAAATGGGACTCAAGTTCGGCGTCACCATCCACCAAGCCCGAAATTGGTGGTGGTTTCAAACCGCTCACAACGCCGATAGGCTCGGGCCGTACGTCGGGCGCCCTTACGACGGTTGTCTGACGCAGGCCGATGGTCGGCATGCCTGGTGGGCTGGTTTCAACCCGCAGCAGCTTTATAACGCCAAGCATCCGCACAACGCCCTGCCTGATGTATCCTACGCCAAAAATTTTTATGATCGCACACGCAATCTGATTGATCTGCACAACCCGGACATCCTCTACTTTGACAATCCACTTTTTCCGCTCGGTTGGGCAGGGATGAACATCGGGGCCTATTTCTACAACCACAGCATGAAACTCAACGGGGGCACAGTTGAAGGCGTGGTCAATATCAAGAATGTGCCGCCGAATCTCGCTAAAACCGTCGTGGCGGATATCGAACGCGGCCTCGCATCGCAGATATTGCCCCATCCCTGGCAATCGGAAACCTGTATCGGAGATTGGCATTATCTGCGTGCACTTTTCAACCAGCCCGGCAAATACGGCGGCTACCTGCATCCTCGCGAAGTGATTCACTGGATGATTGACGCCGTGAGTAAAAATGGAAATTTTGTGCTAAATATTCCCGGCAAGCCGGACGGAACCATCGATCGCAAAGAAAAGCTGATCCTCTCCGAATTGGCGCAGTGGTTCAAACTTAACGGCGACGCCATCTATGCGACGCGGCCGTGGGTGGTCTACGGCGAGGGGCCGAACGTTGTAAGGGCCGGCTCTTTTGCCGGGGGAAGCGTCAACAAGCTGGGTGTCAAGGATATTCGCTTTACCCGCAACAAGGCTAATACCGTGGTCAATGCGCTGGTGCTGGGTGTTCCGACTCAGCCGATATTGATCAAATCGTTGGGCCTCGCTCCGGGTGTGCATGCCACCAAGCATGCGCTGAAGGTGACACACGTGCGGCTCTACGGTTATGACAAACCGATCAAGTGGAAACAGACGGCGACCGGCCTGCAAATTGTGCCGCCGCGCGATATACCCCAGCACCACTTTGCCGTTGCGTTTGCCATTTCGGTGTCATAAAACGCCGCCCGATGTCGGGTGAAGCATTTAAGCATCCGGAAAGTGATTTTGATGCAGGCGCTGGTACGCCGGATCATCCGTCCGATTGCGTCCTTCAACGGCCGTGGCGATGGTTCGCCTGCGATTGGAGGCAGAATATGAAAAAGTTGACTCCGGTAGAGCCGTCTCAACCGGTGAGACTTCACGATTATGATCCCGGCGATCATTGCGGCCTCTCAGATAAAGACCGAACGGTAGAAAAAACCGACGCCATCGCACGGGAGATCGGCGACCTGCAGCAGCAGCTTTTTACCGATTCCACGCAGGCCCTCTTGATCGTACTGCAAGGCATGGATACGGCTGGTAAAGACGGTACCATTCGGCGGGTTTTCGACCACGTCAATCCTGCGGGAATGGTGGTGAGCAGTTTCAAAACACCCAGTACCGAGGAAAAATCACACGACTTTCTCTGGCGTATTCACAAGCGGGTCCCGGCCTTCGGGCAGATTGGCATTTTCAATCGATCTCATTATGAAGATGTACTCGTGGTGCGCGTACATGCCGACACATTGCTCCCGCTGCACCTTCGATCCGACAGTGGCCTGTTCAAGGCGCGATTTGGCATGATCAATGCCTTTGAGACCCTGCTGACCCAGTCAAGAACCAGAGTGGTGAAATTCTTTCTCCACATCTCCAAGGATGAGCAGGAAAAACGCCTTGAGGATCGCGAAAAGGACCGGATCAAACGCTGGAAACTCTCGGATGCGGATTTTGCAGAGCGAAAATTCTGGAAAAAGTATCAACAGTGTTATGAAGATGTGCTTCGATTTACCTCCACTGAACATTCGCCGTGGTACGTTATTCCCTCCGATCATAAATGGGTGCGAGATCACTGTGTTGCGCGGATCGTTCGAGATACATTGCAATCTATGCATCCTCACCCGCCATCCGTCGATGCAAAATCTGCATTGAATCTAAAACGATAGTCAGCCAGATCTACCCCGAAAACTCAGGTCAAACCCTCTCCTTGTCGGCCCGAATACCTGCCCCTGATGCCTTCTCGCCGGTGCGTGTACCGCGGCAGCAAGGCCATGTATACTGAAATACATGTGATTTTTCCTCG
>JAJZNY010000037.1 GCA_021852245.1 Planctomycetota bacterium
CAGCGGGCCGTAAACCTGTTCGTACCGATTGACGACTTTGCTCAGTTCCACTGCCAGTTTTTTGGCCGTGTAAAAGCTCATCACCATGCGCTGGCTGAAATCAAGCACCACGGTATTGGGTTGATCATGATGCTGCAGGTTGATACCAAAATCCACAAATAGTTCCTCGTGCGTACCCGCCATCCTGAAGATATTGGTGTACTGCGTTTCGAGTTTCTGGTCGCGAACCTGAACATTTACGGCCTGCGCCGCCGCTTCGCCGTTGGGGGGTGGAAGATTTTCTGACATATTGATACGTGCTCCATAAGAAAAGGCCGCCAGGCCCGATACTTTTTACCATATGTCAACATACACCAGCCGACTGAAAATGTCATGGTTGCGGATGAAAATATGCCAATTCTGATATACTCGTGGTGTTCATGTTCGAGTTTGGAGAACATCGTGCGGTATTTTCGCAATTATCGAATGAGAGGGTTGCTCGGCGGTGCGGTATTGGCCGGCCTGTGGATCGGCGCGAGTGCCGGCATCGGTAAATCGGCACCCCGCATCAGCAGCGATATGGCGCGGGCCATTCGCAACCTCGGTTCGTCTCGTTACGCAACCCGCCAGAAGGCTGAGGCCGAGATTCGTGTGCTTCTGGCCGACCAGTTGCGGGCAACGATCCAAGCGACCGGGGATGAGCGCCGCGCACGCCTCATTCATATTCTGGAATTCGACGAAAACATCTCCCGCTGGGCCTTGGCCGTGATGCGCCGGCCAGCCTCCGATCGCAGGGAACTCTTCGATTGGGGGCTATCCCCACAGGTCGCACCATTGATTGCCGATGCATTCTCTCACCGACCGTCGGTCCAGATCAAGGCCGCCGGCGGTCTGGCGGCACTCTGGCCGCAATCGGAATGGATCGTCGATCGGTTGCTTTCCAGTCCCCATCGGCTGGTGTACCTGAGCATGCTTGCCGCGATCTGGAATATCAAACCCGATGCCCATCTCACGGATAAATTATGGCGCTGGTCGGTTGCCTCGAATAACACGGTGGGGGTGCAGACTGTTTCCATGCACAGGCTGAAATTCCATCATCAAATGATCACCATATCACATTTTATTAATATTTGGCAGCGGATACAGGACAGCACCTATGCCACTGAGGTGCTGCGGCATTGGAATCCGCCGCAACTCAAGGCACTTCTGGCCGATTATGCCCGCACCGCCTCAATTCCCAATACCCCGGCGGCCCAGACACTGGCATCCCCGGCCTCGGCGGGCTGCCGGAATTATCTGTCGCTCTTTGCCCGGGCGCGTCCACGGTCGGCGGCGCCGTGGCTGCTGAAAATTCTCCGTTCCCCCACGCCCGGCGGAGTCAGCTTTGTCGGTAATTTTAATAATCAACAGGTTCACTGGGACAGTCATACCACGGTTATATATCTGCTGATTCTCGCGGCGGGCAAAAAGCCGGCGGATTATCATTTTTTTCATTCGCCGCTCTATGGCGGTTCATGGCTGACCAGTACTCCCGCCGCGCAACTCCAGGCACAGAAACGGATCGTCGCGTGGTGGCATCGGCATCACGTGAATTCCTCCTCCGGGGCCCATCCAACCCCGCCAACCCAACTGCCGTCCACGGTTCGCTGATGCGGCGCCTCCGCCCGGCGGGCAGGCTATAATCGAGTGCTCAGTGTGGTTCAGAATGGTACGTGCCCCATGGAATTCCAGATCGAAAGCCCTTTCAAGCCAACCGGTGATCAGCCGGCCGCCATCGAAAAAATTGTCGGTGCCTTCAAGGCCGGTGCGAATCATCAAATCCTCATGGGCGTGACCGGATCGGGTAAAACCTTCACCATGGCCCATGTGGCGGCCCGGCTCGGCGTGCCCACGCTGGTGATCAGTCATAACAAAACGCTGGCAGCCCAGCTTTATGAGGAATTCCGCGAACTTTTTCCCCGAAATGCCGTGAGTTATTTCGTCAGCTACTACGATTACTATCAGCCGGAAGCCTATATCCCGCAGCGCGACATTTATATCGAAAAGGATGCCGCCCGGAATGACGATCTCGATCGGCTCCGTCTGGCGACCACCAGCAATTTGATCGGAAGACGCGATTGTTTTGTGGTCGCGTCGGTTAGCTGCATTTTTGGGCTTGGTTCGCCGGAAGAATATAAAAAGAAGGTTGTTTCCATCAGCAAGGGAACGGCCTTTGCGCGGGACGATCTGCTTCGCGCTCTGGTGGACATGCAGTACCAGCGCAACGACATTGAATTCAAGCGCGGCATATTCCGCGTTCGGGGCGACGTACTCGAAATATTCCCGGCCTATGAAACCACCGCTCTGCGGGTCGAATTTTTTGGGGATGAGATTGATTCCATCTGGCATATCCATCCGGTTTCCGGCCAGCCGCTCACCGAAGAACAGCAGGCATTCATCTATCCTGCGAAACATTATGTGGTGGATGACGGCACCATGCTTCGGGCGGTCAAGGATATCCAGAAGGAACTGGATCAGCGCGTCATGCAGTTGCGATCGGACGGAAAACTGCTTGAAGCGCAGCGGCTGCTGGCCCGCACCAAATATGACATGGAGATGCTGCTCGAAGCGGGATTCTGCCAGGGGATTGAAAATTATTCACGCCACATCGCCGGTCTTCCGCCCGGGTGCAAGCCCTCCACGCTGGTCGATTATTTTCCCAAGGACTATCTGCTGATCATCGATGAATCGCACGTCACCATCCCGCAGATCAACGCCATGTATGCCGGCGACCGCCATCGAAAGGAAGTGCTGGTGGAGCATGGCTTCCGTCTTCCCTCCGCGCTGGATAATCGTCCGATGCGGTTTGAGGAATTCAGGGCCATGTGGAATAAAGTGCTCTTTGTCTCCGCCACGCCCGGCCGGTTTGAACTTGAACTCTGCGGCGGTGAAGTGGTGGAGCAGATCATCCGTCCCACCGGATTGGTGGACCCTGTAATCCATGTGCGCCCGGCTCAGGGACAGGTGGCCGATCTTGTCGAACAGGTAAAACTTCGCACCGAGCGCGGACAGCGGTCGCTGGTCACCACCCTGACCAAGCGGTTGGCTGAAGATCTTTCGCATTACATCGGCCAGGCCGGGATTAAATGTAAATATCTGCACAGTGAAATCCAGACCTTTGAACGCATGGAGATTCTCCGTGAACTGCGTGAAGGCGGATTTGACTGCCTGGTCGGTGTCAATCTGCTGCGCGAAGGGCTCGATCTGCCCGAGGTATCCATGGTGTCCATCATGGATGCCGATAAACAGGGGTTTTTGCGCAGTGAAACCTCGCTGATCCAGATGATCGGCCGCTGTGCCCGTAATCTCGACGCCGAAGTTTATCTCTACGCAGACCAAGTGACTCAAGCCATGCAGCGGGCCATTGATGAAACCAATCGCCGCCGCGAAATTCAGATCAAATGGAATGCCGACCACGGCATCACCCCGCAGACCATCAAAAAAGCGATCCGCAGCGGTCTCGACGCCGAACTCAAGGCCCGGCGTGTCGCCCGCGAGATGGTCAACTCCTCTGAAGGGGAGTATGAGCAGCAGGAACTTATCCGCATGTTGGAAGCGGAAATGCTGGAAGCGGCCAACAATCTGGAATTTGAAAAAGCCGCCGAAATTCGGGATCGGCTCAAGGAGCTTGAATCCAAAGCTGGCGCGGCAGAAAAGGGCCGGGGAGATGAAGCCCTCGCTCAGGCGATTGATGAAGGTTTGACGCAGCGATTGGGTAACAAACCCAGGAGAACCGGTGCGGTCGCTTCCGAACAGCCTCGGCGAACACGACGCGGAATGTATCGAAATAAGCGGGGATAATCACCGCCTGCGGTCAACACCTCGGCGGTTTGAGCATTATTTGTCGCGGTTGTGCATATTCCGCTACGCCCGTCAAAAAAAAACGTCAGCGGGTATTTGCTAAGTTGTGTCATAGTCCTCTATTCTAGGTGTCCGTCGCGAACGCGGGTGACGCAGAATTGTTTTGCGGCCCCGACCGGCGGCAACTTACCGGGATAAGGGTTCCTTGTGAGCGGGCGAAGTTAAAGTGAATACGCGCTTAAACGGGGCGGCACGTGGTTTGGGAACCCGAGTGAAAATCGTAGAGTATGACCGGCAGGCCGGAAAATGAACCAAAGCGATGGCGAAAACGTAAATGGCAGTGGCGACGGCCGGATTTCGGACGAAGCATTGCTCGCCAGATTCATCGCGGGCGATCAGAACGCCTTTACCGAGATTGTTGATCGGTACCAGCGCGAGCTTTACGCATTTATTATCCGATACGTCGGCGATCAGGCGACGGCTGAAGATCTGTTCCAGGAGACCTTCATTCAGCTCCACCGCAGCGCCCAGATGTTTGACCAGCAGCGTCGACTCAAACCGTGGCTCTTTACCATCGCCGCCAATAAAGCTCGCGATTTCTTGCGGGCCACGGGTCGGCGGCCGGTTCAGCGGCTCGATGCCCAGCCCAATGGTGAGGATTCCGGCAGCCTGCTCGATCTTGTCGCCGCCACGTCGCCGGATGCATCGACTGCCGCCATCATGTCGGAAGATGCCCATCGCGTCCGGGAGGTGTTATCGGGCATGTCGCCGATCCATCGCGAAGCGATCATAATGAGCTTTTATCAGCGGCTGTCGTATAAGGAGATGGCAGAGATATTGGGTGTTCCGCTGGGTACCGTGAAGAGTCGTCTCCATATCGCCCTGCAGAATTTCGCTCGGTTATATGGGACTCGGTTGGGTGGCAGCGGGAATAGGCGATCGGCAGATGATTCCGGGGCGGAACCAAAATGATCGGTTGCCACCGCGGCCGTTGGCCGGAGAAGTCGCTCGGGAGTCTTGAACAGGAGCTTGCTCAAAGTGTGGTAGTTGGCGTGTGGCTTTGCCGTCATCGCCTTAATGACCGGACGATGTGATATCCATGGACGCAAACTTCAAAGACTCTGATACGAATATGCCGAAGCAGCCTCTTGATCTCAACAGCGCCGCAACGGACGGCGGATCGCCACTTCCGGCGGAACTCGCCGCCCGGATCGATTCGATATTGGAACATGGTCTCAAAGACCCGGCGGAGATCGATCAATTGGCAGATGTGCCGATGGGAGCTGCGATCAGTCGACTGGCGGTTCTGGAGCTTTGTCATCCGCCAGCAGGCCTGCTCGATCGTACACTCAAGGCCCTGCCGAAAAGTCCATCGGTGCCTCAAACCAGGAAGTCCGCCGAAAGAAGATATGTCGTCCCGGTTGGATTTAATCAGAGAGCCATGGATATATGGGTCATGGCGGTGGCAGCGTGCGTTCTGGTGGTTGTCATGTTTTTCGGTCTCAGCCAGGCCCAGGTGCATGCCCTGCGATTTGCCTGCGCGCGCAATCTACAGGCCGTCGGCCGGGCGATGGAGCAATATGCTTCGAACAACGCCGGTCGCCTGCCCGAGATCGCTCCGCCGACAGATCGCAATTGGCTTCCCCGCAATGCACCCTCCGGAGCCGTCCGCTCGGCAAATGCACACAGCAATCTGGCCAACCTCTCACCCCTGATTGAGGGCACGGCTCGTTACACCTCATGGGAGCGGCTGGTTTGTCCAGCCCAGCCTGTCTCGGCCGCCGACCTCAACGCCGAGCGCTGTCCAACCTGGGGCTCTACGGGGTACAGCTATGTGGATCAGCTTGGGCCGTATCACCACCATTGGATCGAGGCAGAAACGGTTCCGATTATGGCCGATGCCAATCCCATTGTCTGTGAGTTCTGCTCCCGGACTGCCGATGCTAATTCTGTTAATCATGGCGGATACGGGCAAAATGTGCTCTTTAACGACGGCAGCGTGGTCTGGGAAACCTCCGCGAATGTCGGGCCGGATCAACATAATATCTGGACGGTTGGCACTCCGCCGATTTTGCAATACAACGGAACCCAGGAACCGCACCATTGGTCGAGCGTTTTTCTCGTACCGTAGCGGGAATGGGTACGGACGTAATCCCCGTCGCGGCAGGACAGATCCAACGCCACATAGGCATTCCTACCGGTGCCCAAATAACATCCGAAGTCGACGCAGACGTTTCGGTTCCTGTCCAAGCCCGACCGGCAAACCCAGACAAGTAAGCATACCTGTCCCACTTTGTGAGGCGCAGAAATTATTTCCGCTGGCGACCAAGCCGTCGGCCCTGAAGCCGCCCCAAAATTCTTCGCAAACCGATACTGATCAACTCGCTCCCGTCCTGCGAGCGCACCCGCGGGGGAATGATCCGAACCATGGCGTGAAGTCCAAGCGTGCGAATTTTCGCATGCACGATAGGATGATGGGCCAACATGGTTATCGGCCGTTGGCGATAAAGCGCCGGACCGATTTTTCGATGTTTTATTTGTGAAACGGTCGTTTCTGTAATATCATTATTGGACGAATTACGCCGTCCAAAGAGATTTCGTCGCGGTCAATTTCAAGGGATATGGGACAGTCGCTTGGCGAACCAGGCGGCGGTCTCTTCGGCATAACCGTACGGGAGAAGTACTCATGGACTACAAGCCTGAAATCCGCAGGGGAATTTTGTTTTCAGCGGTGGCGGGCGCGTTCGCCGCCAGCGGCCTTGCCAATGCATCGAACCCTCCGACTCTACCTGCCGTGCCAACGGCACCGGTCATGCCCGCGTTTCAGCAGATGATAATGCCTGCCTACGGCGACGGCACGACGGAATCGTACGGAGTGGCGCAAAGCCCGCCCACTGTTCCCGCTGAATTCGGGGCGGGTGGCTACTCAACGATAAAGGACCCATCTTCGCTTGCGGGATACAGCTCGGTGAGCATCACAGCTTCAGGAAATTTTTCCACTGGCGCCGTGGTGGGGCCGAACTCATGCACGACGGCAGTGATCGAGCACAGCAGCCTGACTAGCACCGGGAATCCCGGGGACCCACTATGGATTTCAACCGATTCGGCGCAAACGGTGACCGTTCCCGTTTTAGGCAGCTCGACGCTCGGCGCGCTGGTCGAACAGACTATCAACGACCCCATTGAGATAACGCAAGCAATAACCGTCGCGGATGGTTCGTCGAATTTCGCGACGGGGTCATACAGTTCTTACTACGATGCCCTGAACGGCGCCAGTCCGACCGTATTCCAAAGGGGCCTCTTCGCCGTGGGAGGCGGGGGATACGCCTGGCTCAAGATCGCATCTGGGGGCACGCTGACCACAACAGGCACCTTTGCGATGGCCACCTCTGGGCCGTCGGGGGGAACGTTCGTGGGTTCGCCCTACGGACTGAAAAGCAACATTGCTTCCTACACGAGCCCGCCGGGAAGCAGCGCGACGTATCTCAATTTCGGCGGAAAAACCAACTACGGCGTTATTAACGTCGCCGGCGGCACTTGGAACGCCTCCAACAGCCCAATATTTGTGGGCTTTGGCGGCGCTGGTTTCATCACCAACAACGGCGGGACCATCGACCTTAACGGCACGAGCCTGCTTCTCGGCGAGGCCACCAGCTTCGGTGGCGCTGCGGGGGTAGTCGTGCTCAAGGGGGGCAAGCTTGCCTCGACGGGTACCGGTGGGTACGTGATCGTCGGCGCCGGGGGCGCACTTGCCGGCTACTCTAACGGACTCTACCTAACCCAGGGGGCGACCGCAACCGTCTCTTCCGCTGTCGTGGTGGGAGATGGTACATCGGGGTCGTTGATCCTTGAATCTGCTGGCGCTCTTCAGAGCGCCTCGGCGTATGCTGGCGGTGCCGCCGCTGGCCTCAAGGGCCCGATCCAGCAGAATTTTATTGGCGGCAGCGGCCAAGTCGTTATCGACGGCGCTTCATCCGTCTGGAACGTTTCCGGCAATGCCGACTTCGGCGTTTCAGGTGTCGCCAACGTCACCGTCCAGAATCATGGCGACCTGAGCGTCGGCGGCACAATCACCCTCGGTGATCAATCCACCGGCAATGGCACGCTTACCGTACAGGCCGACGGCTCGGTGGAATCCGGCGACGCCACCCTCGGCAATCAGGCCGGCGCTTCCGGCTCGGCTCTTGTCACCGGTATCAACACCTCATGGACCGTCGATGGCGATTTAACCGTCGGCAGCTCCGGCACCGGCAACCTGACGGTCAATTCCAACGGCATCCTCACCACCACTGGCGACGCTACTCTCGGCAGCCAAGCAGGCTCGCTCGGCAACGCCACCATTTCCGACGCCGGAACCAATTGGCAGATCAATGGCGAACTGAAAGTCGGCGACAACGGTACCGGCACGCTGCTGGTACAGAACGGCGGTTTGGTATCACTGGCCGGCAATTTGGCCCTCGGTGATAGTGGTGGCAGTTCCACGGGCAACATCACGCTGGACGCAAGCCGCATGACCGTCGGCGGCACATCAGTCACCATCGGCGGCAAGGGGCAGGGCACTCTGACGGTGCAGAACGCCGCCGCCGCCATATTTTCCGGCGCCAGTGTCTCCCTCGGCGAAAGCAGCGGCTCTGCCGGAACACTTACCGTGCAGAATGGTAATACCACCATGTCGACCGGATCGTTGACCGTCGGCGGCCAAGGAACCGGCACTCTGAATCTGCTCGACACCGCATCGCTCACGACGGACAACAGCTTTACTTTGGGTGAAGACGCTTCAGGCGTCGGCACCGCCACCATCGACAATTCCTCCATGACCGATACCAGCACGCTTACCGTTGGCGGCTCCGGCTCCGGTACGCTGAACATTCAGAATGGCGGCAGTCTCACCGTCCAGGGCAACGACATCACGCTGGGCGAGCAGGCCGGCAGCAACGGCGTTTTGAATCTAACAGGCAACGGCTCAACGCTGACATTCAATGGCGATGCGACCGTGGGCAAATCCGGAACCGGCGTTTTCAGCGTCGCATCCGACGCCCATTTTTCCGGTACGTCGATGACGCTCGCCTCCGGTACCGGCTTCGGCGGATCAAGCACCGGTGGCAGCGGTTCGCTGGATATCTCCGGCGGATCGTCGGTGATTCTCTCCCAGGATATTACCATCGGCAAATACGGCACAGGCACAATTGCCTTGACCGGCAGTAGCTTCCTCTCAAGCCAGGGGGATGTAACCTTGGGTAGCCAGCCCGGCACGCAGGGCACAGCCGTAGTCGATAGCGGCAGCAGTTGGAGCGCCGCCGGCAGCTTCACCATCGGCAGTGAGGGCTCCGGCACGGTCACCATTAAAGGCGGCTCAAGCCTGATGGCGGATGGTGACGCACTCACCATTGGCAAAGGGGGCGGCGCGGGCACGCTTACCGCAACGGATCAAAAAACTCAGGTCCAATACGCCGGCGACCTGATCATCGGCAAAGACAGTGATGGAACATTTAATATACGAAACGGCGCCGTCGCGCAGGCAACGGCCAGCGGCACCGGCGATGTCTATCTGGCGGAAACCTCAGGTATCAATGGAAACCTGAATATTGACGGCAGCACGTCGAGCCTCTCAGCCGTCAATATGGTCGTCGGTGGCACCAGCAGTAAATCCGGCGGCGACGGCGTTGTGAATCTCACCGGTGGCGGTCAGATGACGGTGGCCAAAGCCCTGACCATGTGGAAAAATGGTTCGCTGAACCTCGCGGGCAGCAACTACAGCGGCAGCATTACCATCGGAACCGGTACCGCCGCCACGGCCGGCAACATCGAAATCAACAGCAATGGCCAATTGGCGGCTTCCGGCTCCATCACAGGCAATGTGCTTAACGACGGTGGAACAGTTGCCGTCGGCAACGGCCAGCCGGGGACGTTGAAAATCACCGGCAATTTCAGCCAGTCCGGCGGGGTAACCAAGGTCTCGGTATTCGGCATCAGCTCCGGACAATTCTCTCAGTTGGACGCCACCGGCAATGTAAGCTTTTCCGGCGGCACGGTGGAATTTGATTTCGGCAACGGGTTTGCTCCGCTGAAAGGGCAGACGTTTCAATTTATTGATCCACCGCAATCGGTGGATGTCAACGGCCTGACGTACAGCTTCACCGGGCTGGCGCCGGGATTTGACTTTACGGTGACGCCGGACTCCAACGGCCTCCTGTTCACCGCCCTGAACAACGGGATCGCCACCACCACGGCCACGCCGGAGCCGGCGTCACTTGGCTTGCTCGCAATCGGTGGCGCAAGCCTGCTGCTGCTCCGGCGTCGTTCGCGACTTTAGATTGAAAGTGTCGATCGCAGCGGCGGCACCGTTTGTGCCCGGTCCGCGCGGCTCATGCATGCTCCGCTTTTAATTCTCCCCCGCGGAGCCGCAGACCGTCCTGCGCCACAACCTCTCCGTCAAATGAAACTCTCGTCATGGAAAGTCCCCCGATCGCCGTCGCCCGGTTACAATGCTGGCATGAGTGCAGATCCGCCCGCAGTACATCCGCCGCCGCTGGACGCTCACATCCGCGAACTTATTGGTTTAGCGGTAACGGAAGACATCGGCCACGGTTCGGGCGCGGCGGGCGATCCCACAACGGAACTCTCTATTGATCCGCACTGGACTGCCGCCGGTGCACTGGTCGCGCGGCAACCCGGTGTGTTGGCGGGGACTTTTTTAATACCCGAAATACTCGCCCATTATTCCAAGGAACTGATCTGGAAGCCGATACGACCCGACGGCGAGGCCGTTGCCGCCGGAACCCGTCTTGGCGTCATTTCCGGTCCCGTTCAGCGCATGCTGAGTGCTGAGCGTGTGGTGTTGAATTTTGTTTCGCATCTCTCGGGCGTCGCAACCCTGACTCGCGCGTACGTTGATTGCGCCCGCAGCCACGCTCCCGTCGTCGGCAAGCCCGTCATCTGCGATACCCGCAAGACCATGCCCGGTTTCCGAGTGCTTGAAAAATATGCCGTGCGCTGCGGCGGGGGTGTGAACCATCGCATGGCACTCTTTGACGGCGTGATGCTCAAAGATAATCATATCGCCGCCCTGACCCGACGGTTTACCTCGCCGATGGCGCTGACGGAGATCGTTCGACACGTGCGCAACAGCCTGCCGCAGAAGATGCCCATGTGGCTGGAGATTGACTCGTTGGATCAACTTCCGGCGGCGATTGCAGGCGGACCGGATATTATTCTACTGGATAATATGTCGGCTAAGGAAGTCAAGCGGGCCGTGCACGAACGCGATCGCCTCGCACCGGACGGCCGGCCGCTGCTGGAAGCGTCGGGCGGCATCCAGCTGGAAAATCTGCCGGACTATGCCCGCACCGGCGTCGATCGTATCAGCATCGGCGCCATCACCCATTCGGCACCCATCCTGGACGTTGGATTTGACATGGAACCGGATCGGCCATGAATCAGGCTCTTCATGCTCAAAGCTTTTATCCGCTTGAGCCGGCGTGGACGGATTTTGAATCAGCGCTGGAATCGGCAGCATCAGCGCAGGGTATATTTCCCGGGTTGAAAGTACGCGTGTTTGACACCATCGAGAGCACCAACGATCTCTGCGCCGCGGAGGCCCAACGCGGTACCCGTGGACCGCTGGTCGTACTGGCCGATCAGCAGACGGCGGGCCGCGGCAGGCAGGGGAGTCGGTGGAAATCGGCGCCGCACTGCAATCTGCTGATGAGTATCATGCTCAATGTGCAGGGACTTGGAGACGATCTGCTGGCGCTGGCGGCCTCGCTGGCCGTCGCCGACGCCATCGAGCGAGCCGCCCCGGCCATGCCTGTGGAATGTCGGCTCAAATGGCCCAACGATATTCTGCTCGCGGACCGCAAAGTCGCGGGCATTTTGATTGAAAAGCCCGTTACGAAGGGTTCCGATCTTGCCGTCATCGGTATCGGGGTGAATGTGAATCAGGTGGAATTTCCACCGGAACTCGCCGAATATGCCGTGTCAATGGCGATGATCTGCGGCGGGCCGCTTTCCCGGTTTTCGCTCGCTCGTGAATTGCTTACGGCGCTGCATCACCGGCTGGGCCCGACACCTGATAAAAATGAAATTGCGGCTGCCTGGAAGGCCCGATGTGATATGCTGGGACGGCGCGTATCGCTGGAGACCGGTGGTGTTGTCATCAGCGGGATTGTGGCGGATATTGATCCATTTGAAGGATTGGTGCTGCGGCAGGACAATGGTGTTCTGCGGATGTGTCATGCCGCATCAAGCCGGATGGTGCGCACCCTGCTGGCGACTTGACCAGAATTTTGGGTTAATATTCCGGCGTAGTTAGTGTGCGTTTGCGGAAGGGTTGCCGATGAAGTTGAATGTATTTTGGGTTGGTGCGGCCATTACCGCCGTTGCCGTCATGGGACTGCTTACCGGCTGCAGCAGCGATAATCAGCCGGTGCGGTCATCCCCGTTTGCTCAGGCCTACCGGCGTGGGCAGATTTATGTGGTTCAAAGGCCTCTTCTGCTCTGGTCGCGCCCGACCCGACGCAAGGCGCTCTTTTCGCCCCTCCCCTCAAGCCGATGGTCTCAGTACTATCTCGACTTCCCCGGCGATCTGCCGTTTGATCCGCCCACCATTGACGATTGGGTCAATCATCCCGCCGCCTACTCGGCACGCATCAAAGGTGTCATCAAGCCGGGGGTGAAGATTCAGGCCTTGTTCCTGGGGACGAGCAATCGTTCGCTCGCTGCCGGCAGCTATGCCTACTTTGAAATCCTTACCGGTACTTTTGCGGGCTTTGTGGTAGACGGATCGATGGTGTCTGAATTGGGTCAACCCAACGGATATGCACCGCATGTGGATCCGCGGTTCCTCAAACCCGTACAGTAAACGAGGCCGATCCGGCTTTTGCCATGGCCCCATGCAACCCGGTTACGGTGGTAAACCTGTGGATAACCTGTCTCCTGCGCCTCAATTAACGTTCGCGTTGAATTTTGGTACGCTCATGGCGGGTGCGGGATGTCCCCACCCGGAGGAACTCTCATGGATGTAAGGACCAGCCGCGCCCGACCGCTGGATGGCGCAAAAAGCACCCCCGAATTTGACCGTCTGCCGCCGCACGATCCCGATGCGGAAGCTTCGCTTCTCGGCTCCATGCTCATTGATCCGCAGGTGATCGGTGAGGTCTGCATGGTCCTCGATAAGCCGGACGCTTTTTTCTCGCGTCAGAATCAGATCGTCTTCCAGGCCATGCTGGAACTCTTCGAGATGAACACGGGCATTGATGCCGTGACGCTGCTGGATCAAATTGCAAAAAACGGCGTGATGGAGCAGGTGACGCCCGAATATATTCAGTCGCTGATCGATACCGTGCCGTCGGCCGCCAATGCCGCCTATTATGCCCGGATCGTTCGTGATAAAGCCCTTCTGCGGCAGTTGATCTCCGTCTGCACCAGCACGCTGACCGATTGCTATCAGGCCAGCGACGAGGCCAAGCTCATCCTCGACCGTGGCGAGAAGCGAATCTTTGATCTGGCGCAGCAGAAAATTAGCGGCAATGCGGCATCTCTTTCAGATGTTCTTCAGGAAACGTTTGAGATGCTCGATCGCCATACCGGCGAGCATTTAACCGGCATCGCTTCGGGTTATATCGAACTCGATCATCTCACCTGCGGTTTCCAGCGTGGTGAAATGATCATCATCGCTGCACGCCCCAGCGTCGGCAAAACCGCGCTGGCGATGAATATCGTGGAACATGTCGGGGTGGACCTGCAAAAACCCGTTCTGGTTTTTTCGCTCGAAATGTCCAAGCAGCAACTCGCCCAGCGGATGCTCTGTGCACGCAGTGGTGTTGATTCTCATAAGCTCCGTTCAGGAACCCTTTCCCAGGATGACCGTACCAAGCTGACCATGGCGGTCGGCGAGCTTTCAGAGGGTAAAATTTTTATTGACGACACCCCCGGCCTCACCGCGCTGGACCTGCGATCCAAAGCCCGGCGGCTCAAGCAGCAGCAGAGCATCGAGATGGTGGTGATCGATTATCTTCAATTAATGGAAGCCCCGCGTGAAGAAAGCCGCCAGCAGGAGATCAGCTCCATCAGTCGGAGCATCAAGGCGCTGGCACGCGAACTTGACGTGCCGGTCATCTGTCTTTCACAGCTGAACCGCGAATCGGAAAAGGATAAGCGCCTACCGCGCACCAGCGATCTGCGTGAGTCGGGCAGTATTGAACAGGATGCCGACGTGGTCATGCTGCTGCACCGGGAATCCGTGCTGCATCGCGGAGATGAGGATTGGGCAATGGAAAATCCCGATAAACTCAACGAGGCCAAGCTCATTATCGCCAAGCAGCGCAACGGGCCGTGTGATACCGTCACGCTCACCTTCCTTTCGGAAAGCACGCGCTTCGTCAATTATCATCCCAGCCCGGCATCGTATTAAAGATGATTGACGATCTCGATCGGCTCCGAAGTCCATTTGCCGGAGAATCCCACCGTCGGCTTCAGGCGGCGAGATTGTCCTCGACCGATGCGGGGGTAACAGACTCAATTGCGTCTTTTGTGGAAGGGATGTATCTTTCGCGTCAACCGTATGTAGGGGTCGAGAGTTCGGTCGCAGGGGCGGCTGCTTTCGGCAGATGGCGGATGGGCATCAGACGGTTTTGAGCGGTAGATATGAATAATAATTTCTGTGTCCTGCCGCAACCATCCGTATAAAAATAAATTCATATTACCCCAACCGTGCTGGCTGACGGTTCAGGCGGTGGGTTTTTGGCTGGTGGTA
>JAJZNY010000074.1 GCA_021852245.1 Planctomycetota bacterium
GATCTTATTAAAACTCGCCTTCAGTTATCCGCTGGATACCTCGCTGGTGGATGAACTCTCGCAGATGTGCGAGCGTGTGATTGTGGTGGAGGAACGCCGCAGCTTTATTGAAAAACAGATATCCGAGCATATCACGCGCACTCGCCAGCGCGACCCTGAATCACCCACATCCCGCATTCAGCTCTGGGGTAAGACCTTTCCGAAGGATATGCCGGGCATTCCGTCGGTGCGCGGGCTTCACCCGTCGATGCTCATTGAAATTCTCACCCGCCTGCTGCGTGATACACCGAATATCCCGCATGAGCTTTCCAACGGCCGCCTGACGCAGGAGCTGGAAACCATCGAACTGGCGGGTAAAGGCGCCGATCCGGTGCCGGTTCGCACGCCGGCTTACTGTCCCGGCTGTCCGCACCGGGATTCGTCGAGTGCTCTGCTGGAGATACGCAAGAATCTGCTGGACCCGGAATACATGTCGCGCAACTACGGTCTGGGCCCGATTGATCTGGTGGCCCACGGCGACACGGGCTGCTACACCATGATGATGTTTGAGCCCAACAAGCCGCTGATGCATAACTACAGTGGTATGGGGCTCGGGGGAGCCACCGGCGGGGGAGTCGATCCGTTCATCCGCAATAAGCAGATTGTATTCATGGGGGATGGGACGTTCTTTCATTCGGGGCAGGTGGCGATCGCCAATTCCATCAACCAGGGCCAGGATATCACCTACATCATCCTCGAGAATAAGACGACGGCCATGACGGGGCACCAGCCCAATCCGACTTTGCAGGAAGATATTCTGGGCAATATGGTTCTGGCGCATGATATTGAACGCATTGTGCGGTCGATGATTCCGGAAGCGGCCGGCATGCTGCGGATCAACGGCAAGGACGGCCGGCAGGAACCGCAGGCCCGCGTGATCCGCTTTGATCCGTCCAAACGCGATGAATACAAGGAGATGCTGGAGCGGGTGATCCTTGAAGACGGCGTCAAGGTGATGATTGCAGACAAAGAATGCGGCATCACCTTCAACCGGCGTAAGCACCGGGCTGAGGTGCAGGAGAAAAAAGAGCACGGCTTTATCCGCCAGAAGACCTATATGAATGTGGCGGAGGAAGTCTGCGAGTATTGTCTGGAATGCACCAACCAGACCGGCTGTCCGGCGCTCAAGGTGGTGACGACCGATTACGGCTCGAAGATTCAGACCGACTTTACCACATGTGTGAATGACGGCGCCTGTGCCCGCATCCATGCATGTCCGAGTTTTGAACAGGTGGTAATCACGCGCAAACGCCCGCCGCGTATGCCCGATGAGGTGGTCGATCTCACCGGCATGCCCGAACCGCCGGTATTAAAAATGTCCGATCAATGGCGGTGCTATCTGGCGGGTGTCGGCGGGATGGGTATCGGTGTGGCGGGGGAGATTCTGGTGCGGGCGGGGCACAAGGAAGGTTACCACATCAATTTCATTGATAAAAAAGGACTGGCCATCCGTAACGGCGGCGTGTTCAGTCAGTTGGTGTTCTCACGCGACCAGCACTCCACCTCCGCCATCACCCCCTTCGGCAAGGCGGATCTGCTGATTGGTATTGATGCGCTGGAGGCGGCCCGGGCTGTTTCACCGACCGACTATCTGCGCGTCGCCTCACCCCGATATACGCGGGCGGTGGTGAATACCGGCAAGACGGCGACGATTCTCTCCCTGCTGGGCCGCGAGGATTTTTCGCCCGAAGCCGTTGCAGCGGCCATCGAAAAACATTGCAAACCGGGCGGCTTTTTCAGCTTTAATGTCAGCGATCTCTGTGAGCGTCTGCTGGATTCCAAACTATACGCCAACATCATGATGCTTGGGGTGGCGTATCAGCTCGGCTTTATCCCGGTATCGTACAAGAGCATCACCTGGGCGATACGCCACGCTGTGCGACGCGAATTTGAACGCAATTACCGGGCCTTTAATATCGGGCGGAAGATTGTCCTGCGGCCGGACCTCTTCGGCGTTGCGGCCCCGCGCGATATTGAAACCGTGCCCGATGCTGTTGAACGCAAGGCCAAAATCCTCATCGCCAGTTCCATCTGGGGGCGCCGTAATGCCGACGCTTATCGCACGATGGTGCGGGAAGCGCTGGAGCGGATGCCGCTGCTCGACGAGGCGGCCAAGCGTGATTTTGTCATCCGCATTTTTGACGCCATCCAGTGGGGGACGCTCCCCTATGCCCGCAGCTATGTGTCGCGCGTTGTAAAAACCTATCAGCAGGACAATGCCGAACGCAACTTTGCGGTAACCAGAGCGGTGATCTGGAATCTGGCCAAGGTGATGATGATTAAAGATGAAATCTACGTGGCCATGATGTACACCAGCCCGGAGAAGTACCGCCGTGATCGCCGTCGATTCAACGTGAATCCCAGCAACGGGGATAAGATCACGTATCTGCATCTGAACCGACCGGAATTTGACATCGGAGGCCTGAAGATACGCTTCTCGATGAAAGGGCGTGACTGGCAGATGCGCGTGATGCGCCATTGCCGGTGGGCACGCAATCTGCTGCCGGCATGGCATGCGAAGGAGAAAAATTTCCGCGACTGGTACATCCGGCTGGTGGATACGTGCCGACTGCATGAGCCGTGGCTGTATAACCTGTGGCTCGATATCCTGAAAACCCCCGAACCGGTCACCGGCTATCGTGAGGTGCGCTATCCGAAAATGGAGGCGGCTCAATCGCGGGCTGAAGAATTGCTCGCCGCCATCGCTGCCGGAGAAAAGGACAGCCGGTTGCGTAATCCACCCCGCAACTACAACCTGAGCAATCAGGTGATCGGAACATTCCGGGGCGGCGATTGATGTTCATGGATG
>JAJZNY010000114.1 GCA_021852245.1 Planctomycetota bacterium
CCGGATACCATTCCCAGATAAACGCCCCGGCAAAATGGCCGCCGGGCATAAATTTCCATATCCGCACAAATGCCTGATACGCCTTTAATTGCACCTGCGGATCGATTCGGCCTGCACCCACGTAATCCCACGGCTTACGAAGGGTATTTTGCAGATTATCCCAGCCGACTTCCGTGATGAGAACGGGCTTGCCGAGAGCTTCAGAAAAACGAAGAATCCGATTGGCGATCGGCTTCCATCGGGCGATGATGTTCTGCACCGGAGGGCTGTTGTGCCGGGCCAGATCGTAATATGAATTCATGCCGATATAATCGAGCTGATTCCAGAATCGCACACTGGTGTAATGATCCCAATTGGCGCTGTAGGTGAGTTTGCCGCGATACACCCGCCGAACGGCGGCAATGAGCCGATCCCACTGCGCGGTATGCGGCTCGGCCGAGATCAATTCGCTGCCGACGGAAAAAATCGCCACGTGGCACCGCTGCGCCCACCCCGCGACCGTGACAATATAGCGACGATAGGAGGTAAACCAGGCCGACCAATTTCGCGGCTTGATTCCGCCCCGCCACTGATCACCGGTGGCGTGATCCAGCAGCACAATCGGCATGAGCATGGTGTGGATGCCGAGTTGATGGGCCTGAATCAATATCTTCCGAATCTGTCGCGGAGAGAGCGTGGCGGTCGGATTAAATGCGATCTTCTCGGATTTAATATCCTTCTGGCGCGCATTGATGACAAAATTAATCCATCGGCATCCCATCTGCCGCAACTTCAGAATCGATCGCCGATAGGTTTCATATCCCTTCGGCTGATCAAGCTGCATGCAGAAACCGCGGATGGTCGGCAAATGAGCGAGGGGGAATTTCAGCGGCGGCGGCGGGGGGAGCTTGCGGCGTGGGGCGTGCGGCTCGCGGCCCATGCCGGTCAGAATCAGTGCGACCAGCAGGCCCAGTAAAAGTCCCCACCCCGCCACCAATTTCCACCAGATACGCTTCACCCGCATCGACTCCCGGCAAAAGATGGCATTCTGTTGTATGCATCGCCTATATGCAACCACCGGATGTGAAGCAAATGCGAGCCGGTGGATTTATCCGCTGGTGGATAATCCGTATCAGGGGACGACGCTGGATGCAGTGACTGGGCCGTACGACGACCGTGCACGCGATTATTCGCCCAGCCTCGGCCGATGGGTGGAACAGGCCCCGGTCCAATAGGTCAACGAGGCGAATACATATCAATCTTGAGATTGGGCGGCCAGCTGCGGCAGTTGACCGAAGGGCTTCCTGCAAGGGGAACCTTGCCGTCAACATGACATGCGCCTGGGAGCCACCATCATTGCTCTTTTTAATTGCAATCCACTTTTTCTTTTCCGTAAAAGCTGTGGTAGACTTTCGCTTCTGAGTTACTTCGTGATAACGCGCACCGCGCCCGATGGCTTGGTTCAGATCGGTAGACGTGCGGGTGCGGCAGATTGTAGATTGTCAAACCACTTTTGCCCTTTTTGAGGTAAAGCAGTAATGAAATTGATTCCATCGAGAACATCCATGACCATACCACATGATTTAGTTACTCGCCGCGAGGCGCTTCTGGCGATGGCAGTTGCATCCGTTGGTGCGGTTGCTGCACCACATGCTTTGGCCAGCACCAAGGCTGCGGATGGACAAGTCGGCCCCGTTACGTCGCAAGACAATGATCGGTTTGTACTGACACGTGGCGACGCAACCATCATGGTGGAACCGTACGCGCCCAACATCGTGCGTATCACCCTGAGCCTGAGCAAAGCTGGTGCGCTGGCCAAACCGGGGTATGGGTTCATTGCTCAACCATCCCGCACAGGCTGGAGCCACAAGAGGGATTCGGCTGGGTTTGATTTGTTCAGTGCGGCCGGCCTTGTGGTGAAGGTCTCCCCCGGATCTCCGCCGCCACCGACTTACATGCCGCTCAATGCCGAGTGGCAAGCAATACTGGACGCGTCCGGGCGACGACGAACGCCACCGAAAAATCCCGATCTTCGCTTCGATGTGGTCACCGTAGAGACGCCGCTGGGAAAGATGCTTCTGACACTCTGGAAATGGTCCATGTATAAAAATCCCCCCTATAGAGGCCATAACATCACGCAAGCACACAAAGATCTCGATCCGGGCTATTGGATTTCCGCCACATTTGACTCGCCATCGGATGAACATTACTACGGTCTGGGTGAACACCAGATGGGCAATCTCGACCTGCGGGATCAGATTATCGAATGCTGGCACAACCACGATGCGAAGGGCGGGGAGCATGTCGGAGTACCGTTTATGCTCTCCAGCCGGGGCTATGGATTGATTTGGGATAACGCATCCCGGACAACCATTGAACTGGGGACAAACGGGAATAATATATGGAATTCGGAGGTGGGAGACAGCCTATCATTTTTTGTCATTGGCGGAGAGAGTGCCGATGACATTTTTAAGGGATATCGACACCTGACGGGTGTTACCCATCTGCTGCCAAAAGGGGCATACGGCTACATACAAAGTAAGTGCATATACGCGACCCAGAAACAATTGATGGACGTGGCGAAAGGATACCGCGAAAGAAATCTGCCCCTTGACGTGCTGGTGGTGGACTTTATGAATTTTACCGTCATGGGAAATATCGATCTAAACCCGACGCGATGGCCTCATCCGGCCAAGATGAATCGTGAGCTCGAGCGCATGGGCATCAAGACGATGATAAGTGTCTGGCCGCATTTTGCGACGTTTTCAAAATATTACAAAATGCTCAAAGCCAGGGGCTGGTTTATCCAAAAAGCTGACGGCTCCCCCTATTTTGCGTGGGCCGGACCCGGCATGGGCCCGAATC
>JAJZNY010000469.1 GCA_021852245.1 Planctomycetota bacterium
CCAGCCGTGCTTCCCCATCGGGGCGTCCACGTGGCCACGAGAAAGAAGCTGCCCTCGAGACGCAAAAACCATTGATTTTACGGGCTCAAATCGCCCTGCGAAGCATCAAACTCTGGTGGAACATCCGCTACATTGGCCTGACACGACCTTATTTTTGGACGCACGTTACCGTTCCGACTTACGCCGCGCTTGCCGTCGACCTGGGCATTGCGGTCGGAGCCGAGTACCTCCGCCGCAGGGCGGTGTTGCCGGGGCGGGCCTCAGGCTTCCTCGCCTTGAGGCGAACGGCACAAGTGTGTGCCGCTCTAAACCTGATGTTTATCGCCGGCGTTATGCTTTTCACGCCGCATTTTTCGCTGATCTGATTGCGGCCGCCCGTCCCCTGCGGTGAAAATGATACCCCTCCCGCGTCCATGGGCATTCGCGAAGTCGAAACGGTTGCCATATCCCCATTGCGGCGGCGCGTCCTTTTAATGCCGCCGGGAAAAATTGCTGCCGACCTACGCCCCGGTATCGGATACCAGAACTTCGGTCATGCACCCTTCATTCCCGAATGTCGGCATCGCCAGCGGCCTGCTGAATCGTACGCCGCCGCATGGCTAGCGAATATTGATCAAATAAACAGCGATTCCGATGCCGATAATCGACATCACGATGGCAATAAGAACCGATGGCTGCCACTTCGGTGCCTTGGGACTCTCACCCCGCCGCAGATGCGAAACAGTTTTCAGAAACCGTGCACTGGCGATGATGTTCACCAGCACGCCGAGTAAGACCAGTGCCACACCGATCCACACCGAAAGCGACTGATCGGCGGAGATTTTCATGTGAACATCCCGCAACTCCGCCAATTTACGCAGAAACAGCCCGAATTTGGAAACGACAAATCCGAATCCCATCAGCGCCAGCCCGGTTCGGAGCCAGGCCAACATCGTGCGTTCCGCCGCCAATTCAGTATTTAAGTCATATTTACCGGCTGGTTCGCTCGCCACAGGTTCATCTCCACGCAGACCATCAAGGATTGGCAGCCATTGACGCATCCTCCATCCGCGGCGCCGGATGCAAAAATACCGGTGCCGGTGCGTTTTGCCAATGGATAAGATTGACATGCTCGCACACCACGGGAGGACGAAGATCGGGATGGGTGAGCTTGAACGTCACATTTTCGAAGTAGATCGATTTGACGTACCGTGCAAACATACCGTAGGCCGGGTAATAAAGCGAAAACATGTCGATATCCGGAAACGCCTTGATTCTTTCCGGAACGTATACAGCCTCATCGCTCGCGGTCCCTCCACCTGAAAGAGTCAGATGAATATTTTCCAGCGCGATATGACCGATCCGATGGTGCGGAATACCGCTCATGACGATACCGGTCGGGAAAAGCAGTCGGCTCTCCGGCGCAACAGTCGCTGATACGTTGCGGATCACCACGTTGGTGATCTTGCCAGGCGTCAGCGGCTTCTGCCCGGGATGGAAGGTGGAAAGCCTGCCGCCAAGCCGGATGAAGATCGGCACATCGACATTGAACATCTGAATGTGATCAAAGCGGATGTTGTTGATATGACCTCCATCCACCGACATGATTTTGATCCCGCCAAGCCGACAGTTAATAAATTTGCAGTTCGTACAGTGAATGTCGGTGAATGTGCCGCGTGATTCGCTTCCGAATTTGAACGCTGCGCAGAGGCTCTGCAGCGTGCAGTCCTTGACACGAATATGGGCACACGGCATCCGGGTGGTGGTCTTCATGCAGATGGAATCATCTTCTGAATTGATATGACACCGGCGGATGAAGACCATCTGCGAAGAGTCGATATCAATCCCGTCGTTGTTGTAATTCGCATGGTTGTAGATGTGAATATGGGATATATGGACATTCAGCGATTGATACAGATTCAGCCCCCATGCCGCCGACTGCCGCAGGTGAATGTTGTGCACCTGCACACCGCTGCACCCGGCGAGCCGGATCAGAAACGGCCGATTGCCGGTAAATCCGTAGCCGTTGCCGTCAATAATCCCGTGACCGTCGATTCCGATATCCGTTGCGTGATGCGCTCCGACGAGGCAGTAGCCGAAGGGCTGGCCGTCACCATCAATAAAAGGATCGACCTTGAAGTAATCATGAATATCCGGACTGCCGCGAATCTCGGCCCCTTTTTCCACGTGGAGCGTCACGTTACTTTTGAGCACGATCGTGCCGGTGAGATAAGTTCCGGGTGGCACATTCACCACACCGCCGCCATGTTGATGGCAGTAATCAATGGCTTTCTGTATGGCGGTGGTGTCAAGTTTAACGCCGTTGCCTACAGCACCGAATCGGGTAATGGTGCAGTCTCCGCTGCGCAGCGAGCCCGCCTTGTGGTATCCGCCCTGAACGGACCAGAATACCACCAACACCAGAATCACCAGCGTGGCAATCAGTATGATGTTGATCCAGAAGTCTTTGCGTAACGCCACCTTGCACCGCCTGTCCATATCTACCGCCGACCACGTCGGTCCCAACCCTTACCCGTGACAATGTTATCGGATAGTAATCGGCGGCTCTACCTGTCCGGGCCAGTGGCGACCCGTACGGTCGGCGTTCCGCAGAAAAGGCAATTTCATGCCCGCCAGGCGGGCACTGGAACGCGGTAACTCGAGTTCCGTTCCCTTCGAAAATCTGGAGATTGTGCGAGAATATCCACCCGGCGGTGGCCTGGCGCATGCTGAACTGAGTGCTGGGTTTTTGATTGAATTTTGGTTATCATTAATGAATATCAGATGGCCCGGATACGGTGAGCGGAGAAAGCGATCGCGATTTTGGCCCCCTCCGGATTGATATGGTGTT
>JAJZNY010000144.1 GCA_021852245.1 Planctomycetota bacterium
CGTGAACATTGGTTTGCGCTGGGCCGACAGTTGACCTCGGTCGGCGGCAAGGCGGCACTGCTCTCCTGGAGCGGATCCATGTTTGAATATCTCATGCCGCTCATCGTCATGCCCAGCTATCCGCAGACTCTTCTGCACCAAAGCATGCAGGCGGCTGTTGAACGTAATATCGATTACGGCCGCGATCGATCCATCCCGTGGGGGGTCTCCGAATCCGGGTATAACCTGACCGATGCACAATTGAATTATCAATACAAGGCCTTCGGTGTGCCGGGACTTGGATACCGCCGCCGCCTCTCGGAGGATGTGGTCATTGCGCCCTATGCCACGATGCTCGCCTTGCTGGTGAATCCCGTTGCCGCAGTGGGAAATCTCCGCCGCCTTGCTCAGATCGGGGCAGCGGGGCGCTGCGGCCTTTTTGAAGCCATCGACTATACCCCCGACCGGATACCGGAGCCCGGCCGTCCGGAGATCATTCGCTCTTTCATGGCACACCATATCGGGATGGGACTTCTGTCGCTGGAGGCATGCACACTCGATCACCCCATGCAGAAAAGATTTTCCGCCGACCCGCTCCTCAAATCGGGTGAATTGCTTCTTCAGGAGCGCACACCGCGCGTCGAGCCTGTATTTCCGCACTCGACGGAAGTGGCGCAGGCTCGTCTGCCGGTTGCCAGTGAAGTCCCGGCCTGGCGAAGTTTTTCCACTCCGCTGCCGGCAGAACCGCAGGTTCAGCTTTTTTCCAACGGACGTTATCAACTCATGATGACGGCCGGTGGGGGCGGACGGGCAATCTGGAACGGCCTGGCGCTTACCCGCTGGCGAGCCGACAGCACCGAAGATCATTGGGGATTATTCTGTTATGTCAAAGATGTTGAGTCGGGCCAACTCTGGGCACTGCCGTATCAGCCGATCAACAGCAATCCAAAAATGTATTCCGCCACGTTCTCGGAGGGGAAGGCGGAATATCAGCGTCGCGACGGCGCGCTTGAACAGACCATGCATGTTGCCGTCTCTCCCGAAGATGATGTCGAGTTGCGGCGCATCACCATAACGAACCGGGGCAAAAAGGCCGTATCGCTGGAACTCACCACCTACATGGAGGTGGTCCTTGGACCGCACGCCGCCGATCTGGCCCATCGGGCATTTGAAAATCTGTTCGTCAAAACCCAGATCGCCGAAGATATGAAAACGGTTTTCGCGTCGCGCCGCCCCCGACGTACCAGTGCGCCGACTTATTGGATGTTTCAGAGCTTTTTTGTTCGCGATGATGATTCGCTCCCGTTTTCAGCACAGACCGATCGCCACGTATTTCTCGGACGCGGTCGATCCGTCAGCAACCCGGTGGCGCTGCGTCATACCGGGCGACTATCCGGCATCGACGGCACCGTGCTGGACCCGATCATCGCCATTCGACGCGCCGTCAAAATCGCTCCGGAACAGACCATAACGCTGGAGATTGTCGTCGGTGCCGCCGATTCGGAAGAAGCATGCCGCCATCTCGCCGTTCGATATCGAGACCGCCGGTTTACTGACCGCACGCTCTCGCTCGCCTGGTCGCATGGCCAGGTCCTGCTGCGGCAGCTCGGCGCCGGCAGCGGCGATGCCCAGCTTTTCAGCGAGCTCGCCGGTGCCTTGATCTATCCGCGCTCGCGCTTCAAAGCTAATGCAGATCTGATACGCGCCAACCGTCGGGGACAGTCCGGGCTCTGGGCGATGGGCATTTCCGGCGATTTGCCGATCGTGCTGCTTCGCGTCACCGGCGAGCAGAATCTTTCACTGGTGCGGCAGATGATCCAGGCACATGCCTATTGGCGGCAGAAGGGCCTTTCGGTCGATCTGGTCATCTGGAATCAGGACGCTTCCAATTATCGCCAGAATCTCTCCGATGCGATCACCTCCATTGCGGCCTCCGGTCCCGGTGCGCAATGGATGGATAAACCCGGTGGAATTTTCATTCGCCGTAGCGATCTGATCGCCGAGGAAGATCGCCGCCTTCTTCAGGCAGCAGCGACGATCAGCATGTCGGATATGGCCGGCACGATGGTCGAGCAAAGCGAAGCAACGGGTACCACCTCACTTACCCCGCTGCCATTGGTGCCGGTGCTTCAACCGGTTAAAGATGCCGATCAGCCCCTCGGGCGGCGCCCTGATCTCAATGCCTTCAACGGGATCGGTGGTTTTACGCGTGACGGACGGGAATATGTCATGCAGTTGCGGCCCAATGTTCTTCCGCCCGCTCCATGGTGCAATGTCATCGCCGGCAGACGCATCGGTACCGTCGTCTCCGAACGTGGCAGCATGTACACCTGGGTTGATAACGCGCACGAATATCGGCTCACCCCGTGGCTCAATGACGCGGTATCCGATCCCACCGGCGAAGCGCTTTATATCCGCGACGATCAAACCGGTCGATTCTGGTCGCCGACGATTGGTGCCGCCGGTGCACCGGGTGTCTCGGTCACCCGCCACGGTTTCGGTTACACCGTATTTGAATCATCGGCGCAGGAGATTGATTGTGAGATGAAGGTCTTCTGCCATATGGACGAACCAGTTAAATTTATATTAATCAAGTTGAAGAATCGAAGCGGCCGACCACGCAAGCTCACCGTAGCCCATTACGTTCAATGGGTGCTCGGTGAATCCTCCCAGCGCACCGCACCGCATATCTGGACGCAGATGGATGTAAAGTCCGGTGCGATCCTGGCGCGAAATGCATGGAATCTTGATTTTGGAAATTGGGTCGCCTTTGCCGGTACGTCCGAACCGCGCCGCAGCGTTACCGGCGACCGTACGGAGTTCAT
>JAJZNY010000146.1 GCA_021852245.1 Planctomycetota bacterium
GGCCGCCGGCCAGACTGCCGCCGAGACACATGCGTGAGAGCTTCCGCAACATCGGCAGAACGCTGTTGATATCACACCCGAGCACCATGGCGGTGCGCAGGGCGACTTTTCGCGTCGCCGGGGTGACGCTGTTAAACAGGGCCGCCTCCCATGCGACGGCCACCTCGATTGAAAATGCATCTTTGGCCGCGGGGTCGGCGCCGATCTGGCCATCTTCACCCCACGGCGGGCCAAACGTATGGCGATAGATCGTCGCTGTGCTCGCATTAAGCCAGACACCCGGAGGCTTCGTGCACTGCGCAATCGCCTGCCCGATCACCCGGGTGGACTCGATGCGGGAATTGAGAATCAGATCGCGATTGCGGGCGTTGTATCGGCAGTTGACCGACCGGCCGGCGAGATTAATCACCGCCGTGGCCCCGTTCAAGGCGGTAGCCCATGGGCCCAGAGATCGGCCGTCCCAGTCCAACTGCTTCATTCCCGCTGGGACGGCCTGCCGACGCCGGGTAAGCAGCGTGATATCGTAACCGGCATGTTGCAGGTGGGCCGCAAGCCGCTGTCCCAGAAAGCCCGTCCCACCAGCGATGACAATCGATTTCATGTTCGATCCTTTCTATTGTCGGTCAGGCATCAGGGCCGCAGCGCCGCCCATGCGTAGACCATCGGAAAAATTGAAAATACAATATTCGTGGCGTGGTACCCCAATCGCAGCCAGCCGCTCGTCAGATAGGGTCGCACGTCGAGCACAAACAGGGCCACGGCGAGCCGCAGCAACCAAAAAAGGGCAAAGAATCCGCACAAGGCCCGCGCCAGTGGACTGCCAGCGGCAAGTTGGGGCGCGAAAATAAACGTCAATGCGCCGAAGCCGATCAGACACAAGCCGATAAACGTGTAGTAAACCCAGAAGAGCCGCCGCACGAAAATCGGCACGGGGGCGAGATGCTGCCGGAGTGACACCACCCGTGGCATGGTAAACCCTGCGCAGAGCAGCCCGAGATGCATAACGCCGGCAAGCTGGAGGCAGATGATCAGATCGTTGGTATGCATGTGGACTCCTATGTGGCTCCGATGCTGGAAAGCAGCGGCAAGATGACATGCCGGATAAATACCGGCGGAAAGAGCAGCGGCAGCGGCAGAACAAGAAATGCGAGCATAAACACCCGCCCCCGCGTCCCCGTGCTGAGACGAAATCTTCGGCCCGGTCGGCTCCGCTCGATGAGGACACCAGCTGCCTGAAGCAGAAAATAACAGGTGGGCAGACCGTAGCCGCCGCCTGCGGGCAGAGAGATCGCCAGTTCATGCAGCAAGCCGGAAAGGGCGAAGGTCACCACCGTTGCTGCGACCGTGTTGGTACGCCGTCGCAGAGGCCGGAAGACAAGCGGATTGGCCAGATCGCTGAAGGCGCGATTCCAGCGTCGCCCCCACAACTCTGCCAGCGACGTGGCGGCAAGGGGCTTGCACATAATGGGCACAGCCCGGACGCCGCGCCGGCGCCACGCCACCGAGAGCAGGTCAAAGAGGCCGAAGTGCAGCATGCAGATCATGCCGACCATGCCGATCCAGCCGGCGATGAGAGGATCAGTTCCGATCAGCAGGCGGGCAGTCCCCCAGAGCAGAATCGCGCCGGAGGTTATATTAACGGCGGCCGCTATCCACTCCTGCCGTCCGGGCATGGTGGCTCGCTTCTCGCGATTCATAAACGCTGCTGCATCCATTCCCGGCCACGCAAATAAATAGGCCAGCAGGCGTCTGCGTGGCGGCGGAGCGATTATGGCAACGGCGGGTAGCCGCGAACTTATCCATTTCAAGCCGGCGAACAGCGCCATCGCAATCGCCCACATCCACATCCATCGAGCCAAAAGCGGCCGCAGTGAAAATGCCGCTATCAGCAGCAGTATCAGTGGAAGAAAATCGCCGAGATGCAGGCGGATGGGATGCCCGTGCGAACGCTCAAGATGCAGGGCACAGCGACCGCCTGTGCACCCGCGATTGGCGGCCACCCATCGGTAGGCGGCGCGCAAAGCTGATCGAACTCCGGGGACGTGGGCGAAAAGCCGAATCGGCCTTGCCCACCAGACATGCCTCGCGATTTCAAGCAGGGCGTCAGCCCCACCGAAACACTGTCCATCGGGCAGGAGAAACCGCATTTCGGCAAGCAGTTGTTTTTCGGGCATCTGCAGCCGCTGGCGCACCCAAGGCGATTGAAGCGGTTCAAGAGCCAACCGCCGGCGCTGGAGCGTCCGCCGACCCCAGCTTGCTACGCGGCGGCAGAAGGGGCAGTCGGCATCGTAGAGAACCCAGCCTTGAATATCTGCAATATCTGTCATTTCAGTCTTCACAGAAATCACTCCCCAAAAAAACTCACTGCCCCAGGCGCAGCAGTTTGGCCACCGCGCCGCCGAGCTTGAGGAATCGAACCAGGGTACCGGTGGGCCATTGGCGGACCTGCGTGTACCAGTTTGATGTCGTGGTCATGAATTCCCGCAATTCCTTCAGTTGTGCAACGGTGTACTCGTCGGTATGCGGATGGTCCGCCGCCTGCGCAATGCACTCTTCCAGCATCTGGCAGGTTGGATCGATCTCGCGGCGTTTACGCTCATCCATGATGATCCGAAAAAGTTCCCAGACATCGCGGATGGACTCAAAATGATCGCGTTTATCCCCCAGAATATGAACCAGACGCACGATTCCCCACCCCTGTAATTCGCGCAGACTGTTGCTGACGTTTGAGCGGGCCACTCCAAGGGCCCCGACAATATCCTCGGCGTTGAGCGGTTTGGGCGAGATAAACAGCAGGGCGT
>JAJZNY010000082.1 GCA_021852245.1 Planctomycetota bacterium
TATTATGGGGCCTGAACTGCATCCAAACCGCGAATCCAGATGACTCCAAAACCAGATTCTGGTGTAACGCGATTTTCACCAACCCAGCCCGGTACGTCCCTTTGCGGTAATACCAACATCGCAACCGGCTCTACCTTGGGTTATCATGAATTGTCACCTATAATCCCATGGATGACATTGGCGTGCTGCGGCGGATGAACCGAGAGGGCTAAGGAATTTGGACGGAAACGAGCGGTGAAACAGGTCTATCTCGAAACTTTCGGTTGTCAGATGAACGTGCTCGACAGCGAGCTTGTTGAGGGACAACTCCGCGCACTGGGCTATCAGTTTGTCTCCAAACCGGACGCGGCCGATATTGTGCTCTACAACACCTGCTCCGTAAGGCAGAAATCTGAAGATAAAGTTCTCTCCCGTCTCGGGTTGATGGGCATTCGAAAGGAATCAGAACCGAATCTTGTAGTGGGAGTGATCGGATGCATGGCCGAAAGGGATGGTACCGCGCTGCTTAAGCGGATGCCGCAGGTTGATATCCTCTGTGGTCCCGGAGAATTGGATCGACTGCCGACCCTGCTCGAGAATGTATACAAAACCGGCCAACAGCAATCGGCGCTGGCAGGCAATCAGTCGCGGCGAAGTTCAGTGGCCGCTGATTTGGATGACGATCATCTTGAAGCGCTCGATCTGTCGCGATCCTTCTCACCCGAAAAAAATAAATATCAAGCCTACATCAGGATCGTGCGTGGATGCAACAAATTTTGCACATATTGTGTTGTTCCCTACACCCGTGGACCAGAATTGAGCCGATCTCCAGAGGCCATATACGATGAAGCCCGGCGCTGCATAGACGCTGGGGCGAGGGAAATTACTCTGCTGGGGCAGACGGTTAATCACTACCGTTATCGAGAGAACCGCCAATCGACAAGCAGCGGCCCATTGGAGCGGGTCATCACCTTCGCCGACCTGTTGGCGTTTCTGCACGATAAATTACCCGATCTACCGCGCCTGAGATTTATTACCAGCTTTCCCGCTGATTTTGGTGATGATATTCTGGATACCATCAAGGCTTGCCCGCGGATTTGCCGTTATCTGCATATTCCGGCGCAATCCGGGTCGAATCGCATCTTGAAGCTCATGAACCGCGGATATACGGTTGAGCAATATATCGATCTGCTTGAACGAGCTCGGCAGCGGATGCCGGATATAGTTGTTGCTGGCGATATGATCGTTGGCTTTCCCACCGAGACGGCGGAAGATCATGAGCTTTCGCGAGTGCTGCTGGAAAAAGCACAATATAAAAACTGCTTTATTTTCAAATACTCGCCCCGTCCGGGGACGATGGCTATTAAGCGACATTCCGACGACGTACCCGAGCCGGAAAAACGGCGTCGCAACAACGATCTGCTGCAGTTGCAGGATCAAATATCGGAAACATTAAATCGGCGACTCATCGGGCAAACGGTCGAGGTGCTCTGCGAAGGGCCGAGCGGTTGGGATAAGTCGGCGGAGTCGGTTATCGCTGGCGAGCGATCCGAAAAGGCCGCTGGAGGGGGAATTGAACTCGGAGCAACGCTCACTGCAGCGTTGGCGAAATGTGACCGATCTTCATCTTCACTTCGGCGGGAGGATCCTGCAGCGAAGATACAACTTCTCGGTCGTACGCGTGGCGATCAGATCATCGTTTTCGATGGTCCCCCTGCCATGGAGGGAAAAATCGTAATGGTGAAGGTCCAAGCCGCACATGCCATGACGATTTTTGGGTCCCTCGCCGATTCCAAGCCGCGGATGAGTTTTACCGCTGCAGCGCAGATGCAACTATCGGGGCAATAATTTCCTTCAGACGGTCTTTGCGGCGATGGCGGCCTTATGGGACGGTCGGCTTAACCAAAACTTCACGGTTTTTATTTGCATTCTTCAGGTGTTTTTCGATAACATATTGGTCGGCGGTATTTGCCGCTCCGTCGCGGACCTTTCTGCCAGCCGACCACGGCGAGAAAAATAGAAGCGTTCGGTAGGAGAGAGCCTATGGCATCGGATTCAGAACTTGGCGTATACTTGGAAGAAATTCGCAAGTTGCCTTTGCTTACACCTGAGCGAGAGAGGGAATTGGCCGCGCTGATTCTCGCCGGCGATCAAGCTGCTCGAGATGAAATGATCCGTTCCAATCTCCGGCTTGTTGTCAGTGTGGCGCGTCGTTTCAGTCATCGCGGACTTTCGCTGGCAGATATGATTGCCGAAGGTAACGTGGGGCTGATTCGCGCCGTTGAAATGTTCAATCCAAAATTTCAAACCCGCTTCAGTACCTATGCGACCTGGTGGATACGCCAAGCGATTCGCAAGGCCATTTCGACAACGGCAAGGCCGATACGTATACCGATATACATGCAGGCTAAACTTGGTGAGATGAATGAAGCGGCGGCCCGATTTAAAAATCGAAAGGGACGCGCACCCGATCATAAGGAATTGGCCGACGCCATGGGTACGACCAAACGCCAGACTGCGCTGGTGGAACAGGCCAATAGAACTCGGCGCATCAATCTGCGGGCCGACGGTCCGGATAAATCTAAAACATCCGTTCACGAGGTAATCGTGGACTCTAAATGCCCTTCTCCCGGAGCCGAAATGGAGACTGCGGAAACGATCTCGCTGATAAGGCACTTTGTGCGATATTTAAGCGAACGCGAGGCGTCAATTCTCACATGGAGACACGGCTTGGACGGCAATCCTCCCTGCACCCTTGATCAGATTGCCAGGCGAGTTGATCTCACGCGTGAACGAGTCCGACAAATTGAAAATCAGGCCA
>JAJZNY010000113.1 GCA_021852245.1 Planctomycetota bacterium
CCTTTCCGCCTGCCGTTATGCCGAGGTCCATCCTCCGCCGACTGATCTTAACAAATTATCGGCAAGATGCAGCCTCGGCTGAAATTTGTCGCAGAAGCGTTCGATGGCGGATGCCGGTGGGTAAATTGCAGTGTTGATTTAATCGCGGTTTTTCACCGCCTCCGTCAGCAGTGGTACAATCACTGGGTATGAGGCGAACGGTTTATATCGAGACGACAGTTCCGAGCTTTTATACCGATCATAACGACGCCGGACTTGTTGATTACGGAGAACGATCATGACACATGATGATGCGGTAGTGGAGCGTGTGCGCGCCGCCCGGCAGACGATTGTTGATCGCTGCGGTGGCGATCGGCATCGCATTTTGGAATGGGCGCGCAGGGTTGAGACCGAAAATCGAACTCGCGTTGTGCGCTACGAGTCGACGGGTGGGAACCGCCACGGAAGCCGATCACAGGCCTGAACGACGCGGTCCTCCGGCCGCGGCTGGGGCCGCTGGAGCACGAGGTCAATTCCATTTGCGGCCATGCGTGAATAGTATTACCTTTACTATGGATATTATCATGGCGCGGGCGGTCGGCATGGGTCCTGCTTGAGGGGCTGGCAGGCTGATTCGGCCCGGCCCGTCAGGAACATATATGACGCAAACGGCTGCAACTTCGTCTGAATTAAGGCTGCTCCCCTGCCCCATTCGCGGGTGCGGCCAATATCTCATCCCCGAGGGGGAGTTGTTCCGCTGCAGCAAACACAAGTTGTCCTACCGTATTCTGGATTTTTCCCCTCCGCCGGACGCAGGCAAAAAGGCCGATGAACTCACCGACCGCTACGCCCCGTGCACTGAGCACCCGGATCGCCTTGCCACGGAAATCTGCCGCGGTTCCGGAAATTATATCTGCCCGCTGTGCACCGCCATGATTGACGGCGAGCCGTGGAGCTACGCGTATCTGCAGACACCCGCAGGCCAAAAATTATTGAAAGACAAATATATTTCAGTGCTGCCGCGGCCGGATCAAAATATCCGGACGCTGTTTTTTTGCCTGATCCTGTTTCCCCTGACATTCCTGATGCTGATCACATCCATCATCTGGGTGCCCTATCTCGCCACACAGATTGTCAACATCATCCGATTGCGAAGGCGAAGCTGGATGTACCGGGCGCTGATTCCGCGATATCAGGTTGTTGCAATGGTCGTCGGACTTCTGGTCTGGACTGTACTGGGAGTGATGATCTACCGTGTTATATTTTTATCACAGGGGTCAATCCAGTGATTACGATTGAAACGCAACCCCAATCGCCGCCCCGCCTCTGGAGGTTGAGCCCACGTCGCAAGGGTCAGTGGGCCGTTATCGAAAGCGATCATTTAGTGCTTACCACGCCGGATAAAGAAGCCGATCGTATGCACCGCCTGCCGCTGAAAAAAATAACACGTATCTATATCGCCCGGGAAATGCCTGCCTACGGCGCTCTGACCGTGGAGGCGCTGATCTTGCTGGGCGTGTTAACCATGCCACTATGGGGCGCGGGGAACCTTTTCACCCCGTATCACAGCTGGCTGGCGCCCATGATCGCCGCGCCGATCGCAATTATTACAGCCTACAATCTCTATCTGAGTCTGCTGCCGAAAACATTGATTTATCTCGTGGCCGCCCCGCAACCATGGGGAGTTCGCGTGCGGTTACGCAGGCGAAAATTGGATGAGTTTATCGACGCCCTCAGCGCCGGAATTGTCAGGTGCCAGTCGCTGGCGCAGGGCGGCGTGAAGCATGATCTCACGCCAAGCGGCGACGAAAGCGGAGAGCAATATACTCCCCCTGCGTAACCGTACACCGCGACCGGAAACACCCGGAAGAGTGATCGCCCCGCCGCAGAGCACGGGGATCAGTTGCACTTGCCAACACGCCGCTGCGGGCGTATTTTCCGGGGTAGTCGGTGGATCAGGCCGGCAAGGCCAGCATGGTATTCCGACGAATCGTGAATCGTGGACCGGTTCAGGGAGTGCACGACATGACACAAATCGCTGCTCCGATTTCGGCAGAGCCGATGTCGCCACAGTGTCCCCGCACCGGCTGTCGTCAAACCCTGCGGAAAGTCGGCGACCGATGGAAGTGTCCCCAACATCCCAACACGCCATTTGTTGTGGATGAATTTTCTCCGGTGCCGATGCTGGCTCCTCAAGCAGAAACTGCCACCGAAGAACATGCCGTCTGTGCTCATCACCCCGAACATCAGGCCATCGCCGTTTGTGCCGGCACAGGAAATTACATCTGCGCCCTTTGCACCGTCGAAATCGACGGCAAGACCTACAGCGTGCAGTTTCTGGATTCACCGCCCGGCCAATCGGTCGTCGCCCAGCGGTTTACCAGTGTCCTGCCGCGGCCCGATCGCATCGTCTGGCAGATGCTGGCCAGCCTGCTGATTCTGCCGCTCACGGCCGCGATGCTTTTTCTGTTTTTCATCTGGGTTCCGGTTGGGGTGGTGAACTGGTTTCGCGTGTTGCGGCTGAGGGGTCGCAGCAATCTGTATCGGCGGATCGTGCGGATGCCGCAGGTGGTGATCATGCTGCTGGGGTTGCTGCTCTGGCTGGTGGCCGGGGTCATTTTGGTCGTCGCGCCGCATTGGCATTTTTATTTTAACGGCTGAGAGACCATTCCATGGCAGATGAACGAATCGACATCCCGGCCGAAGCCCGTCTCTGGCTTATTTCCAGCCAATATCCGGCATGCCGGGCTGTGATTGAAAAAGATCATCTGATGCTTCTGACCGGATCGGGCTACCGCGACAACATCCGGCGCGTTCTGTTCAATCGTGTTGAGAGGATCATCGTGTCCACCGGGCGGCGACTCAACTGGCGCGTGTGGCTGGCATTGGTGCTGATGTGTATCAACTTACTGGTGTTTGTGATCGCCGCGGGAACTACCATCAGCTTTCATCTCAAGATCATCATTGTGCTGCTCGTTGGCTGGCCGATACCGGTATTAGGCTATTGGATGGTAGCTTCAATCCGGAACCCGATTCGTCAGATGTACATTGTCCGTGCGGGCCGAACCCATCAAATCAGGCTGGCCATTTCGTCCGCCAAATTTTCCGCTTTTCACGCGGAGCTATGCCGCCACATACGGGAATATCAATCTCAATTTCCATCCGCCGGGCAGGCGGTCGCCGAGAAGAGCGCGATGGCTCCGCCGGAAACATCCACGATTGAGGTGCCGGCGGGTGAAGCGGCAGAGGGAGAAACCCCGCCACCGGAAACTCCGCCGCCGACGGAAAATCCCTCGGTGTCATCATCACTTGAGCCGGGGCCGGAAACGCCTCCGGATGCGTCAGTATGATCCGGCGGCGTAGAGTTGATGCATAAAAATATATTGTTCCACCGCGGGATGCACCAGTCCGGTAATCGAGTGGCCGGACGCGATCCGGCGGCGGATGTCGGTGGATGAAATACCCGGCACATCAACCGCCAGTCGGCCCGCCCGGAGCCGTTCCAAAACTTCCGGCGCCCAGTTCCGCTGCATCTGCTGCCAGACCGCCGACTCATCGGACGCATGGGCTGCACCGGCCCGCGGCACCATCAGTACCTGCACCTCCCGTGCAATGTCGGCTCCGCGGTACCAGCGATGCAGGGCCGCGAATTGGTCCATGCCGATAAGCAGGGCCATCCGTCGGCCCGGGTTGGCGGCTCGTATCCTCTGGAGCGTGTCGTACGTGTAGACCGCCCGCCCGCTGTTGATTTCATCCTCCCAGATGCTCAGGCCTAGCACATCGGCGAGCGCCAGCCGCAGCATGGCAAGCCGGTGATGGGCAGCGGCGCTGGGGCGCTCGGTTTTATGGGGTGATTGATACGCCGGTACGACTACTGCATGCGCCGAGCCGACTGCGGCCATGGCGGCTGTCAGCATGGCGGTATGTCCGAGGTGCACGGGATCAAAGCTGCCGCCGAATATTACCAGCGGGCCCTCGCCCGGTGCGGTGGAAGATGGGGAGGGCGGATTTGATTCAGGCGGCACAGGCATCTAAACTTCCATCACGGTCGGCGCTGCGGGAGTCACCCTGCGGGCGGACGACCTCCTCGGAGCGAAATAGTATGCGTATATACACCAAACAGGGCGACGAAGGCAAAACATCGCTCTTTGACGGTAAGCGGGTGGAAAAGTGCAATTTGCGGCTGGAGACCTACGGTACGCTGGACGAACTCAACAGCCATCTCGGTCTGGCCATTGCCCAGTGCCCATTTACGGAACTGACCGACATATTGCAGCGGCTGCAGCACGAACTTTTTGATGCGGGGTCGGATCTGGCCACGCCTCTGGAATCTCCCAACAGCGCGAAAATTCGCCGCATTGACGCTGGTGATTATCAGCGGCTTGAGAGGTGGATTGACGAAGTGACGGAAAAATTGCCGCCGCTGAAGAATTTTGTCCTGCCGGGTGGAGGTGTGCTTGCAGCTCAGCTGCACGTGTGCCGAACGATCTGCCGGCGGGCGGAGCGGCATCTGGTGGAACTGATGCGGGAGGAGGATGTGGGGCCGGACATATTAATTTATCTCAACCGCCTCAGCGATCTGCTCTTTACGCTGGCACGCTGGGCCAATTTGCTGGATGGAATTGACGAGGTGTTCTGGGCCAAACGCCCGAAGGCAGATGAGCGATAGCGCGACCGATATCATGGCGCAGAATTTTGCAATCGAGGCTAAGATAACGGTGTCGTCAGGCTGGTAGTACAGGAGTTGACTTCATGACGGTTCAATCGAATTTTTCAGGTCTGTCCATCGGCGAGAATCGCTTCGCGGGAAGCGGTTTGGTGCCGATTGTGGTGGAAAAAAGCGGCCGCGGCGAGCGGTCTTATGACATCTTTTCGCGTTTGCTCAAGGACCGGGTGATTTTTCTGGCCGGGCCGATTGATGATGACACCGCCAACCTGATTATTGCCCAGTTGCTTTTCCTCTCCAATGAAGACGCCAAGGCGGACATCAACTTCTATATCAACTCGCCGGGTGGATCGGTAACGGCCGGGCTGGCCATTTACGACACCATGCAATTTCTGCGGTGCGACGTATCCACCACATGCGTCGGCCTTGCCGCAAGCATGGGGGCGTGGTTGCTGGCGGCCGGGAAGAAGGGGAAGCGATATTGCCTGCCCAACAGTCGTGTGATGCTCCATCAACCGCTGATTTCCGGTGTGATGCAGGGAACGGCTACCGATCTTTCCATCGAAGCCAAGGAGATTATGCGTCTGCGGAAGCGGATGTTTGAAATCATGGCGGAACATACCGGACAGCCGATGGAGAAGGTGCATAAAGATTGTGATCGCAATCTGTGGCTTGAGGCCGAGGAAGCGATTGCATACGGCGTGGTGGATCGTACCTTGCAGCAGATCGGCGAACCGTTAAAAGGCCACGGCGGCGATATGGCTCCCCCCGGTGGCGAGACGGAAGTGGCGGACCAATAAGTAACTCAAACCGCGGGGGCACAGCTGCCGATGAAGATTCATCACCTGGATAGAATTCGGCTCAGTCAATGGATGAAATTGGCCAGCATAACGACGCTGGGATTTGCCGCCGCCCTGCTCACGGGCTGCGCCAATTACGCCCACAATGCGCCGTTTTATGAGCGGAACGTGAAACTCACCAACGCCAATTCCCAGCTAAAAGGGGAACTGGCCAGCACCGAGGCTCAAATCAAGCAGCTCCGGAAAGAAGTTGCGGCGAAAACCCCGCGGATTGCCACATTGCCTCCGCAGCGTCTGGCGGAACTCTTCACGGTGAAAAAGATTGAAATTTCATCGGATACCCGCACCGCCCACCTGCACAACAGCTCCACGCGCAACGGCTTCCGGGTTTTTGTCAAAACGTTTATGGGGGGCTCGATGATTCTCCCCGCGACGGGTACTTTTAACATCCAGGCGTTTGATCTTTCCAGCGGCGTCAAGCACCCGCTGATCGGCCGCTGGTCTTTTTCGCCGATGCAATCAAAAAAATGCTGGTATGGGCTTTTCGGCCTGGATGAATTCGGGTTTGACTGTCCGTGGAAGGCGCCGCCGCGGCACCCGGATATTACGTTCCGCGTTAAATTTACCGATGCATTGACCGGGCGTGTATTTTATGCCCAGCGGGTTCTGAGAGTTCATATTCGGCATGCAAAAGGGTAAGTGCAGGCGGACTCCGGCGGCACCGTTCACCTGCAAACCGTCGGATAATTAAATGTTTTTTCAGTGATGAGGTTCTCTGACGATGGCCAATAATGCAGCGGTGCGGATTGAACATGATTCTATCGGCGATCTGCCGGTTCCCGTCGATGCCTACTACGGCGTACAGACCTTGCGGGCCGTGCATAATTTCCCCATATCCGGCCGCGGTATGCCGGCCATCTTCATCCGCAGTCACGCCCTGCTGAAAAAATGCTGTGCGGAAGTCAACATGGAACTTGGCCTGCTGGATAAATCCATCGGGGAATCGATCTGCAAGGCGGCGGCTGAAATTCTGGAGGGGAAGCTGGCGGATCAATTCCCGGTGGATGTGTATCAGACCGGTTCAGGTACCAGCACCAACATGAACCTCAACGAGGTGATCGCGAGTCGGGCCAACGAGATGCTCGGCGGCCGACGCGGAGACAAAAAGCCTGTTCATCCCAACGATCATGTGAATATGGGACAATCCAGCAACGATACGATTCCGACCAGCATTCATATTGCGTGCATCTTTGAAATCGTGCGGGTATTGGAACCGGCGCTCCACACACTCGAAGCCTCGCTGGCAGAAAAGAGCCGCCAGCTTTGGGATGTCATCAAAACGGGCCGCACGCACCTGCAGGATGCCACTCCGATAAGATTGGGGCAGGAATTTCTCGGCTATCGCGGCCAGATTGAACGATCTTCCAGGCGTCTGGCAGCGGCACTGGCAGATCTGAGCGAACTGGCCATCGGCGGTACGGCCGTGGGCACCGGCATCAATGCGCACCCGCAATTTGCCGCCAAGGTATGTGAACGCCTCTCTGCGGCACTGGGATATAAGGTGCGGGAGACGACCAATCACTTTCAGGCGCAATCGACACTTGACGGGCTGGTGATGACTTCCGGCGTGCTGAAGACGATTGCCGTAAGCCTGACCAAAATCGCCAACGATATTCGCTGGATGAGTTGCGGCCCACGGGCAGGATTGGGCGAAATTGAAATACCGGCCGTCCAGCCGGGCAGTTCCATCATGCCGGGCAAGGTAAACCCCGTAATTGCAGAAAGCCTGATCATGGTCTGTCAACGGGTGATCGGTAATGACGCCACGATTACCGCGGCCGGCAGCAGCGGCAATTTTGAACTCAACGTGGCCATGCCCGTGGCGGCGGCGGCAACACTGGAGAGTATCGCCCTGCTGGGACACGGCATTAAAAATTTTGCCCAGCAATGTGTCGATGGAATAAAGGCCACCCAGCGCGGACCTGATCTGGTGACGGCGGGGTTGATGCTGGCCACGGCACTTGCGCCGGTTATCGGCTACGAAGCCGCCGCCAACATCGCGAAGGAAGCCGCCGCCAATGGAAAAACCATATTAGATGTGGCATCCCAGCGGACACAGCTCTCACCGGAAGAACTCAAGAAACTGCTCGATCCGATCAAAATGGTGGAACCATCCGACACCATCATGCCGGTATCCGGATAAGCGACGGCGTTCGCAGGCGGCCGGGTGTCCGAGGGACGTACCAATTAATAGGGATGCAGCGGCCTGCGGTGGACGGATGCGGACGCATCCATTCAGCCATCGTGAGTTGAGGGGGTTTCATCTGCTGAATCGGCCGAGCGTTTGATGCGCGACTTGATGGACTGGCGAATTTTTCCCCACGGCACTCTTTCAAGCAGTAGCGGAACCGCCGCTTGCGCCACCGGCGCAACATGCTGCCAGAAGCCGTCTCCCTGTGATGTTGATTTTTTATCAGATGCCGCCGGTTGAGGCGGCGCGGGGGTTTCCTCAGGTGATGCATCCGCAACGGCATGGCGGTGGCGAACGGCCGAACCGACCAGGCGGGAGAGCATCACCCATATTTTTTTCTGTGAGCCGGATGCCAATAATCCCGCCGATACGGCAGCCCCGATGGCGGCATACGGAAAGCGCCGCACGAAATTGGTGATGGAAAGCGTTTCCCTGGTGTCGTGAATCACCTTCTCCACGCGGCCGTCTATGGCCGAGAGGCAGGCATCCCGGCGACTCTCAAGCGAGGCAATTTCATCATCGATCGACATGTGAATCTCCCGGCGGAGGTGTCGGCGCCTTGAATTTTCTGCGTCCGAGCAGAATTCCCGCACCCAGCAGCAGGTGTACGACGGCAAAGAGGACGCATATCTGCCACACCCGCAGAAAATCCTCCAATATCAGGAATATCCCGATATAAAGGAAAACAACACCCACCAGCAGCGCAACGACCGCCCCACCGATCACGCACGCTTGAACCAGTGCGTCCCGCGCAATTCGGGCGCAGCGGAGTGTGACCAGCTGCACTTCGAGTTCAATTAATTCGATGAAATAGTGCAGCAACGGCTTGCCGGATCGCTGCTGCGTGCGTCGCGAGCTTTCACCATCCGCCGACGGAGAATCCTGGCTATGAACTGGCCCCTGGGTCGTCAAAGGATGTAAGCTCCCGTGTGAAACGCAACAGCGAAACGCGCACAATACCGTTATTCGCCGAAACCCTCAACACTCCGCCCAAATGCAGGCGGAAGTGCCGATGAGGTTTACCCCAAAATCAGCGGCTGCGTCCGAGCAGAATTCCCAGGGCCAGACCCGCCCCCGCGGCAATGGCGATTGATTTGTACGGATTTTTCCGCACATAGGTCAGCACCGCTGCCTGGGTGTGATCAAGCTGGTCGTGCAGAACTTCCTGCTTGCCGTGCACCCATTCACTGGCGCGTCCCTTGATGTCGCCGGCATAGCTGGCCGCGACTTTGGTCGCCTCGGAGGCCAGGTCTTTTACCGCCCCTTTGGCAACCACGTACTTGCCTCGCAGATCAGGATCTGTTACTTGACTGTTCTGGGCGAGGACTGGAGTTGGAGCATGTTCAGACATGATAAAACCTCCTTAAAAAATTCGGCTCTCTCAGAGAGTCGTAACCAACATCTTCTATATCAATCTATGCACATGGGCGTACCGAAATCAAGGAAAAACTTCCATTTTCATCTAAATGCTGCACCTCCGACAGCGATATCGGCCGTCAGAACACCGGGATTGAATAGGGAAAAAGCTGATTTTTTTGCCGGGCGGCGGGAGGAACTTGTCAATGGTTCCGATCCACCCTGAATTGACTGCCGCAAAAGCAGGTATGATTCAGCATCCATGGGGCTTGACTGTCATTTGATGCAACTCCATAATCGGCCCGGTGAATGATTGAAACTCAATGGGATGCCTCCTGACACGACTTACTTATAGGGGCCACGATGCTCAACTCGCTTAAATTCATATGGACTTTTCTGGTCGTTGTACTGGCCGTGGCAACCTCCGCGATTGCGGCTGCCCCGAAACATGTCGTTATTCCGGTTTGGCCGCATTTGCAGGTGCCACCCGCGATGCGCATCTGCAAAAGCAGACATCATGGAAAGGTCTTATTGTCGCCTGTGCGCTGGCCGACGCTGACGGAATACCTGGCTCCTGAAAATAAAGCCAATGGGTGCGCCGTCATCAGTTGTCCCGGCGGGGGCTATGGGATCCTGTGTGTGGATTGGGAAGGCACGCGGGTCGCAAGGTTTTTAAATAGTATTGGCGTTTCCTGCTTTGTCCTGCAGTATCGCCTGCCGGACGGGAAACTGCCTCCCAGTGGTGTGCCGTGGCCTCTGCAGGATATTCGCCGAGCGATGCAGATTGTCAGAGCCAATGCCGCAAAATGGCACATCAATCCGCATGATATCGGGGTGGCGGGCTTTTCCGCCGGCGGATCGGTGGCGTCCCTCGCGGCCGTGCATTGGCTGCCGGGGAATCCCGATGCCAAAAATCCGCTTAATCGCTACAGCACACGGCCGGATTTTTTGATTTTGGGTTATCCGGTTATCTCCATGATGCCCAGTATTACCAATGTTGTAACTCGTAATAATCTTCTGGGCACGAACCCGCCAAAAGATGTCGCGGAATATTTTTCCAGTGAATTGAATGTTACGCCGCTGACTCCGCCGGCGTTCATATGCTACGCGCGTGATGACACCGTGGTTTCACATCAGAATGAAATTCGATTCTATAAAGCCCTGAGACGCAATGGCGTGCCTGCCGAATTGCGTGTTTACAGGATAGGCGAGCACGGCTTTGTATCCGGCCCGAAGCGCGGCGTTAACAAGTGGTCGCACGCCTGCACCAAATGGCTGGAAAAAATGCATTTTATCCCTCCCAAGTAAGCAGGTTCTATTGTGAATATCCGTACCGCCGCCTCGGCATTTCCGACCAGGTCTGGGCCAATATTTTTCCGGCAGGTCGGGGCGACCCTTTTTTCCACACGAACAATTCTTCTTCGCAGGTGAAATGAAAAAGGCTGCGATTTCTCGCAGCCTTCGGACTCTCAACTGGATGCCAGTACCCTGGCAGCAATTACATCGCCGACTTGTGCTTTCGCTTCATCATCAGCAAGGCCAGCCCGCCGACGGCGAAGAGGCCCAAGCTGGTCGGTTCCGGAAAACCGCAGCGGGACACAACTTGGATCAAAAACAGTATCAACCGGGTCTGCGGTGCAAAATTCACTCAACGGCCTTGATGACGACAAGCGTGGTATCGTCCACGCGGCTGTTGAGCCCGACAAACCGGCGGGTTTCCCACACAAGCTGGCGACATATCTGTTCGGCGGGCAGATCAGCGAAGCGCAGATAGGCTTCCCGCAGCCGCGCCCGGCCGAACGATTCGCCATTGAAATTCATCGCATCGGTGAGGCCGTCGGTGTAGATGAGAATGCAATCCCCTTTTTTAATATCGAGGATATGTTTGCCATATTTCTCATTCGGATCGACGCCGAGCACCATCCCGCCGGAGCCCAATTCACGAATGGTTCCATCGCGAAGCAGCAGCGCCGGATCGTGGCCGGCGACGGCGTAGGTCAACCGCCGTGATTTTAATTCCAACGTCCCGTACCAGAGGGTGACAAATTCGCCGCTCTGCGTATCGGCCACAATGGCTTTATTCACGCGGCTGATCACTTCGTCGAGATCATAAATATCGCTGGCGTAAGCACGGATAGACGCCCGTGCCGAGGCCATCAGGATGGACGCCGGCAGCCCCTTGCCGACGATATCGGCCACCGCGATCCCCAGCGACTGGGGGCCGAATTCAATGAAATCATAGAAATCACCGCCGAGTTCAAAGCAGGGCACATACAGCGCCGCAATATCAAACCCCTTGATGGACGGTGCACGGCCGGGAATCATGCGCCGCTGAACTTCGGCGGCAATCTGCACCTGCCGCTGCAGTCTGATTTTTTCGATCGCCTCTTCCTGGAGACGGGCGTTTTCAATGGCAGCCGCAGCCTGATTGGCGATGGACTGAAGCAGACGTACTTCAAAGGACGTAAAGGTTTTAGGGGTGTCGGTGTAAACCCGTATCACACCGATGGGGTGCCCCTGGTACGACAGGGAGGTGCACAGGACGGAGGCAATTCCCTCCCGACGGGCATCTTCCGGATAGGCGATTCTCGGATCGGTCGTCATATCGACAATCTGAACAACCTTGCCGGCAAGCGCCTCGCGGTCAACGCCGCTTTTGTCAACCAGGATCGGCCCCTTCCTGAGATACGCATCCGAGAGGTTATAGACACTTTTGATCACCAGCTCATCGCGCTGATCATCGAGCAGTCGAAGCGAGCAGGCCTTGGCCCCCATGGCCTGTGCGACACTCTGCGTCACACGATCCAGCGTCTGCGCCAGACCGCGTGCTTCGGCGGTGATGGTGGAAATGTGGAAGAGTGTTGATAATTCAACAATTCTCCGCCGAAGCTGCATCTCCTGTTCGCAGAGCCGGGAAATGGCGCTGGCCAGCAACTGCAGAAACTGAATACCGGCCGAGCGCTGCAGTGCCGATTCCGATGCGCAGAGCTCCAGCAGTTCCCGCGCCTGCGCCGGCTTGATGTTGAACCGGGCTGAGAGTTCATCCGCCCGCGCCGCATCAATACGGTGGTGATGATGCGGCTCCATACTGATACTGCCGAGGCGCATACCCGCGACCATAATCGGTGCGGAAAAAGGCTCTCTGAGAGAATCCGGCCCCCGATCGCGTTGGGCAGCCGCAATGGCGGCCGAGCGAGCCTGAAATCGATCACTGACGGTCGGCTGCGTGAGGGGCTGACCGCGGGCATCGCGGATGCAGGCGGATACCTGCGCCACGCTCGCCAGAGAGTCCTGAATATCCTGGAGCGTATCAACATCCAGAAAATCCGTCAGCGACGCCTCTTTCAGCGAAACGAGATCCGCAATTTCATTGTCCGCGGGACGGCCGACCGGGGGCGCAGGCATCGCCGCGCTGCCGTCAGCGGAGATTGTCGATTCGGTGCTGGTCAATTCCGGTATCCTCTGCGCCGCCTCAATGCCTGTCATGACCCGTCAGCCATGCTTTATTTAATATCGACGGCCAGAGGCTGCCGGTTCCCCATGAACTCCACAGGGAGAGAAGCGATCGGAGCTTGTTTTCATGCCCGGTCTGGTAATAGGTATAGGCCAGCAGAAAAGCCGCTGCGTTGCTCTGATCGGGCACCATGCGTTTAAGTTGACGCTGTGCATCCCGGACGGCATGGCGCGGCAGCATTTTCCTGAAGTTGTACCTCAGCGAGGTGAGTTCCGGATGATGGACAAAGGCCGTCTTGAAATCGGCGTAGGCGCTGGCATACATTCCGCCCATGAGTTCGGTATTGGCGCGTGCAAGGCGGGCGAGTTCATTGCCTGGGCGAACGATCAAAGCGGAATTAAAGCGGTACAGCGCCGCGATATAACGCCCCTGCTTCAGATCAATCTGCCCGCGCTTCATGTATCGATTGAACGCGTTGGGCGTCGGCCCGGCAAGATTGGAAAGCGGCGATACCTTCCGGCCCGCCTTGAGCTTCCGGGTCACCTTCGGCGAGAGCCAGTTCGTTGCCGCCGCGGGAGAGTTCACGGCGGGATAGCCTGCCGCCCCGGCTCCCGGCGTGTTGGCGGCATTCGGCGTTTGTCCGACTGTGCGTTTGGCCGTGATGGGCGCGATCGGAAGACCCGTAATAGGATCAATCATGAGTTGCCGGGCCTGTTTGGAGTTTTCCGGCGCCAGCGTGGTATTGGTTATCGCAGGCCTGCCTCCGAGACCCGGCGCGACGATCGTGGACCTGCGCCCGCTGCTGAGTTCCGTCAGGAGCCGCTGATAATAATCGCCGGACGGCACGTGCTTGCGTGGAGCGTAGCCGACCAGCCCCTGATGCCGCTGGTTCAGTGCGTTATTCTTCGGCCTGCTGGACGCGAGCCCCATGTCCCGGGTGGAGGTCACCATGCCGTGGACCTTCAAGGTTGAATATGATTTTCTCTCACCGTTTCGGGCCGATTTATTCATCTGTTCGGGCATGAGCGCTCCGTTCATCGGGCGTAACCCGAAGAGCGGATTAATTTCACCGGAACTTCCAGTCGCCATTCCGGCATACGCCTGCGGGTTGGTGGGAAGGCTGACATTGGAATTAAAAAATGATAATCCCTGCCCGTTGGCGCTGATGGGAGAATTCACCTGCGTTGCACCGATGCCGGTCAGGGACGTGCTCACCCCAAGGCCCGCACCAATCTGAGCGGCGTAACCTTGATTGGGATTGACAGCCGCATTAATTGCATTGTTCACCGCAAGGCTTGATACCCCCTGGCTGACCGCATTGACACTGCTGAGCCGCGCCTGAGACGGTGAAAAATTCGACGAGCGAAACGACGACGCCCCGACGACGGGAATCTGCGCATACGTGGTGCCGCCACCGGGAAGGGGCACCGGTACCACCCTGGAAAACTGCGGCATCCCGGCAGGGTTATAGGCAGCGCCGGAATTCTGCAGGCCGTAGATATTCGGATTGCTCGGCACATAGCCCTGAATGGGATTATTACTGCCTCCGCTGCCGACGAGGTTGTTGGCGTCCTGAGCCGTTCCATTCTGCACATAGACCTGTGCGTAAAGAGGCCCGGCCGCCAGAGCAGCCATCGCCGCGAGCAGGAGAATGGGGGAATCTTGAATGCGACGTTTCATTGAACACCTCCGTGGTTTTCCACTTCACTTCACCCCCACACCTGACAGTATAACGCCCAAATGGATAAGTCCCACGTCAAAGGGGGAAATTCCCCACCTTGCCTGATTACATCGAATATT
>JAJZNY010000391.1 GCA_021852245.1 Planctomycetota bacterium
ACGGCCTATGCCCAGATATCCAACACCGGCACTCCCCAGACCAATCCCTGGATTGAGGATTTTGGTTTTATTGATAATCAATTGACTAATCATGACGACATCCTTTCGCTTAACTATGCCACCGCCGGCTTCAGCCGCATGCAGTCCGTGCAGGGATCGTATGAATTTCCCATTCTCGGTCTGCGGCGCATCCGTGGGCGTATCTTCGCCGATTACAACCAATACAACGCCTCGAATGTCGGCTTGGGCAATCTGAACTTCAACGGACGGGCGGCGGGCGGCGGCGGGGAACTGATTTTCAACCTGGCCCAGATTCACCGGCTCTTCGTCTACGGAATCGTCGGGCTGCAGTATCTGCACGAGAGCGTGGATAATGTTTCCATCCAGCAGTCCGGTTCGGGTGATTTTCTGCTTCCCTATGTGACGCTCCGCCTGTCACGCCGCAGTGCGGTATCCAATTTCGGCTCGGATGCGACGATCCTCGGCCAATGGACTCCCACGCAGGAGTCGTCGCTTAATACTCTGGGGCGATTCAACACCAATCAGACCTGGGCCATTTTTCAGGGGGATGTCCATGACTCTTTCTACCTTGAACCGCTTCTGAATCGGTCCGCATACGACGCGGGGCAGATTCTCCCCGCCAATCAAATTTACATGAGCGTGAGCGGACAGGAGGCCTTCGGCCAAAGGCTTATTCCGCAGGAGGAGGATGTACTCGGCGGGCTCTACACGGTACGCGGATACCCGCAGTCCATCGTCGCCGGTGATAACGCCGTCTACGGCACACTTGAATATCGAATTCACCTCTCGCACCTGCTGCCGATCATTCCTCACCAGAAGACCCAATTTTTCGGTCATCGGTTTAACTATGCTCCTCCCAATCATTTCACGACGCCGGATTGGGATCTGATGCTCTTTACCTTTCTTGATGGCGGCGTGGTGCAGGACAGTCAGGCTCAGCCGTACGAGGGAAGTGCCACGTTACTGAGTACCGGGGTCGGTGCCCGCCTCACGCTTTACAGCAATTTCGAATTTCTTACGGACTGGGGCGTCGCGCTTCACAGCATAAGTCCCCGGGCCACAGGGCAGGGAGGCGTATCCGCGGGATCGAGTCAGTTTAATTTTCTTTTTGAGGTAAGTTATTAAACGGGGGAAAGCAGTCATGCGACATTCAACATCCCGAAGGGCAGAGACGATGGGCAGGGCGAATCTTCGGATCAATCGGCAACGGCTGATGATCTGCGCTGCGGCCACGGCGCTCTGTCTCGATGGGGCACTGGTACGGGCGGCAGGGCCGATCAGCGTCGCCAATGTAGCCGCCGGAACCGCCGGTTTCGCCCGAGTTGGGAATACCACGATCATCCATGCCGCCAATAACACCATCATCAATTACCGCCAGTTCAATATTCCCGCCGGTCAGGAAGTCGACTTTATTCAGCCCAATGCGTCCAGTCGCGTCCTGAACCGGGTCATTACCGATGTGCCGTCGCAGATTGATGGCACGCTGCGGGCCAACGGCGTGGTCTATCTGGTGAATCCGGCGGGAGTGATGTTCGGGCCCCATTCCGTGGTGAATGTCGGTGATCTTTACGCCGCTGCAGGTCATATCAGCAATACCAATTTTCTGGCCGGGGTGGATCATTTCACCGATATCTCCGGAACCGTCGCCAATTATGGAAATATCAATGCGGGGGCGGTGAGTCTTCTGGGTGAAAGCGTCATCAACGCCGGTATCATCAATGCGCCTCACGGTACGATTGTCCTTGCGTCCGCAAAAGACGTCTATCTGACGCGTATCGGCGGTCTGATTACCGCCAAGCTTTCCGATGCCGCCGCCGAACCACAGAAGTCCGACTCCACCGCCAGCACGCCAGCCCCACAAGCCGAGCAAGTCCTGCGCCAAAGCGACCAACTGGTCTGCGCCGGCAGTGCCTTGGCACTTGGAATCATGAACAGTGGCCAGTTGCACGCCGCCCAAATTACCGCTCAAGCCGCGGGAAAGGATTCTTCCGCCGTGATCAGCGGTACGCTTGATGCATCCACCGATAAGGCAGGACATCGGGGCGGCAGCATCAGCATTCAGGCTGCCCATATCGCCGTCGGATATGCCATAAGCGGTGACAAAACGCTCTCATCAGCCTCTACCCATATCTCAGCCGACGGGCCGGCGGGCGGCGGAACGATCCTCATAGGTGCCGAGCCGGATGTCAGTTCGTCTACCGGCTACGTGGACGCAGCGCAGACCGACCGTATCAGCGGCGCGACCGTCATCGATGCATCCGCAACATCATCCGGCTCCGGAGGGTTTATCGATACCTCCGGGCAGAAGCTCGCGATTGCCGCCGGCGCCCAGATCACTGGTAATGGAGCGGGCGGCGGTTCTCAAGGCGTGTGGCAACTGGATCCCCTGTCGGTCAACATCGACGGCAATGTGACCTCCAGCGGCATGACCTCTACGACTAAAGCCGGCACACTTACCATCTCCAGTCCCAGCTCCGGTACCGGTACTTACGATGTCAACGTCGATACCATCAATACCTCACTGGCCAATGGCACCAGCGTTGCCGTCTCATCCGCCGGCTATCTGACACTTGAAAGCGCCATCGATCCGACCATAGGCTCTACAAAGGCGGAGTCTCTTACCTTGACCGGCCAAACAGTTGATATTAAAAGTTCGATTGATCCGACAGGGAATTCTTCCACACTTTCCGTCGCGTTAACCTCAACTGGCGGTGCGGTGACAATTAACAGCGGTATTGGCCTCTCCGGCAATCCCGTCGAGGCGCTT
>JAJZNY010000275.1 GCA_021852245.1 Planctomycetota bacterium
CCTACGGCCCGCAAGGATGCATCGGCCGCTTTCGACGGCTGGAGCATCGCGAGATAACAGCGTGCCAATCCTTCCCACGCCACGGCACTGTCGCCATCAATTTCAAGTGCCTTTTGAAATGCGCGTTTCGCCTTGCCCCATTGCCGCAGCCGGGCATAGGCGCCGCCGATCACGCAGTGCAGCGCGGGTAATCGCGCGTTTCCCTGCTCGGCAATCTGAAGGTGTTCAAGTGCTTCGACCGGGCGGCGCTGGGCCAGCAGCAGCGTTCCCATCAGGGCATGCGCCGGGGCAGTGTCCTCATGATTTTGGATCAATGCCTCGATGACGGCCCGCGCCTCGTCAAAACGCTGCATTTTCATCAGGCACTGCGCCAGCAGCAGCCGGATGCGCGGCCGCTTTGGAAGTTGCCGACTCAATTTTTCCAGCAATTCAAATGCACGGTGAACCTCGTCCGCGGCCAGGCAGGTAATCGCGAGGTTAAGCTCAATTTCCTGCTGGGCGGTGCGAACCCACTGCGCTTTGTCATCATCCGGGGGTGTCAGATATCCGAGTTCCATCAATTGATCGACCGCCTCCTGCGCTTCGAGTGGATCCCGTCGTCGCTCCGGCGGATGCATCCCCGCCTCGCCGGGCTCCGATTCCCATGAATCAATCCGCTCCACGCCCGGCGGTGTTTCAAAGGCGTCGCCGATCACTTTCCCATCCATATCGCGCCCGATGGGCAGGCCGAAAAGCGTCAGGATGGTCGGTGCAATATCCAAAATGCCGGCACCATAAACCCGCTCATCCGCCTTAATCCCCGGCCCTGCGAGGCAGAAGATGCCGAACGGCCGATGGCATACGGTAGGTCCCGACGGCTCATCCGGGATTCCCCGCGGCCGGAGATGATTGCTGAAAAAGCCGTGATCGGACACCACCATGATATGAGCATTCGGCCCGGCAAGCCCGATCAGCCGTCCCAACATCATGTCATGAAACCGGTACGTCCCCTCCACCACGCCGTGATAAAGATCAAAATCTTTCTCGCTGATCTCCTCGAGTCGTGGGGGATGAAACGGCATAAACGCATGGGATAAATGATCAATACCGTCAAAATACACCGCCGCAAAATTCCACGGCCGATGTTCCAGCAGCCATGTCGCCGCCGAATGAACATTAATACTTTCCGACATGATTCTCGCCAGTGTGCTCAGATGGCGATCGCGGCTCTGATCAACCTCGGCGGCCCGAGGGACGAACGGCAGGATCATGTCGCCCTGAATTTCAGCGGGATGGATGCGTAAGGTTGAGAGCGGTTCCTCCAATTCCTGCGGATGAATCGTGCCGGGTTTGATCGGCCACGGTTCGCCGACGGGTCCAACCGCCTTCTGGTACATTTCACTGATGCATGCACCGCGGATTGGTTCCGCAGGGTGCCCCGCATACCACGCGACCACCTGCGACTCCAGCCCGCATTGCGTGAAAATATTCCAAATCGCTTTGCACCGACGCGATGTGCTGGTAAACGGCCGGATACTGCGCTGATCCGGGTCCGGCTCCACAAAGCCGAGAATCCCATGCTTGTCGGCCCGCTTGCCGGTGGCGATCGAATTCCAGAGCATGGGCGAAACCATCGGTTCCATGCTTGCCAGATTGCCCATGACGCCCCGATTCATCAGTCCGCTCAGGTTCGGCATCGCACCTCGCTCGATGAGTGGATTGATCACCTGCCAGTCGGCGGAATCCCAGCCGACCAGAAGAAGTTTTTCTGCCTTTGTCTGTGCCATAAATCACCACCCTTTATGCTCCGATGATCCGGCCAGAGGCCCGATCTGTTGCAGCGGAGTCAGCGCTGCGGAGAATCCAGTATCCGCAGCGCTTACAAATAACGTGTTAAGAGAGTGTGAGTAATCCGCATGGTTCCGTCGGAACGACTGCTCTGCGGCCCCGCATCGTGATCGCCCGGATCGCTGAAAATTAGTATTGGCAACATATTATCTTAAAATTCAGGTGGTAACATTTCCGCATCGGCGCGAGAGAGAATGGAATCGATCGGTGTCCGATCGGCTCGCGCCGCCTCCATCGTCTGCAAAACGACGAAATGTCCCGCTTGCACAAGGAGAAACCCATGCTCTCGTTCGTTCCCCGGTTCAAGGGATACCTCTCATCCCGACGCTCCAGGATGCTGTTGGTAGCGGCCTCTGCGGCAGTCGCGACCGTTGCCGTCGCTGCCCCCATGGCCCAGGCAGCCATCTTAGCACCCTCCCACATTGTGGTGGTGATCGAGGAAAATCACTCCTACAGCCAGATTGTCGGCAACACCACCGATGCGCCCTACATCAATAATACTCTCATCGGCCAGGGCGGTCTTCTCTACAGTGGTTCCTATTCTCCCGAACATCCGAGTCAGCCGAACTATCTCGATCTTTTTGCTGGGAGTGATCAGGGAATCACCGGCGATTATTTTCCCTCTTCGCCTCAATATTCCGAACCGTTATCCACCCCGAATCTTGCCGCTCAGCTCATGAACGCCGGCTACAGCTTTGAGGAATACAACCAGACCTATTCCGCCATTGATAATGTCAACAACTACAATCAGGCGACGTATAACCCGTACAGCGGGCAATCCAATCTCACCACGGCCGAGCAAAATGACACCTACGCCCGCAAACACAACGCGGTCGTCAATTGGGTTAATCCGAACCTGACCACCGTTTCGGGAAATCAGCTCCCCCTCTCTACCATGACCGGCTTCAGCGAATTCCCCACCACGGCCGCCGGTTATGCCAATCTCCCCACGGTCTCGT
>JAJZNY010000199.1 GCA_021852245.1 Planctomycetota bacterium
ACGAGACCGTGGGGAGATTGGCATAACCGGCGGCCGTGGTGGGGAATTCGCTGAAGCCGGTCATGGTAGAGAGGGGGAGCTGATTTCCCGAAACGGTGGTCAGGTTCGGATTAACCCAATTGACGACGGCGTTGTGTTTGCGGGCGTAGGTGTCATTTTGCTGAGCCGTGGTGAGATTGGGTTGCCCGCTGTAAGGGTTATACGTCGCCTGATTGTAGTTGTTGACATTATCAATGGCGGAATAGGTCTGGTTGTATTCCTCAAAGCTATAGCCGGCGTTCATGAGCTGCGCGGCAAGATTCGGGGTGGATAACGGTTCGGAATATTGAGGCGAAGAGGGAAAATAATCGCCGGTGATTCCCTGATCACTCCCGGCAAAAAGATCGAGGTAGTTCGGCTGGCTCGGATGTTCGGGAGAATACGAACCACTGTAGAGAAGACCACCCTGTCCGATGAGAGTATTATTGATGTAGGGCGCATCAGTCGTATTGCCGACAATCTGGCTATAGGAGTGATTTTCCTCGATCACCACCACAATGTGGGAGGGGGCCAAGATGGCTGCGTGGGCCATGGGGGCAGCGACGGCAACGGTCGCGACTGCCGCAGAGGCCGCCACCAACAGCATCGCAGAGCGTCGGGATGAGAGGTATCCCTTGAACCGGGGAACGAACGAGAGCATGGGTTTCTCCTTGTGTATGCGGGACATTTCGTCATTTTGCAGACGATGGAGGTGGCGCGAGCCGATCGGACACCGATCGATTCCATTCTCTCTCGCGCCGATGCGGAAATGTTACCACCTGAATTTTAAGGTAATATGTTGCCAATACTAATTTTCAGCGATCCGGGTGATCACGATGCGGGGCCGCAGGGCAGTCGGTCCAACGGAACCATGCGGATTACTCACGCACTCTTAACACGTTATTTATAAGTGATGCGGATACTGGTTTCCCCGCAGCGCTGACTCCGCTGCAACAGATCGGGCCTCTGGCCGGATCATCGGTACATAAAAGGTGGTGATTTATGGCACAGGCAAAGGCAAAAAAACTTCTTCTGGTCGGCTGGGATTCCGCCGACTGGCAGGTGATCAATCCACTCATCGAGCGGGGTGCGATGCCGAACCTGAGCGGACTGATGAATCGGGGCGTCATGGGCAATCTGGCAAGCATGGAACCGATGGTTTCTCCCATGCTCTGGAATTCGATCGCCACCGGCAAGCGGGCCGACAAGCATGGGATTCTCGGTTTTGTGGAGCCGGACCCGGATCAGGGCAGTATCCGGCCGTTTACCAGCACATCGCGTCGGTGCAAAGCGATTTGGAATATTTTCACGCAATGCGGGCTGGAGTCGCAGGTGGTCGCGTGGTATGCGGGGCACCCTGCGGAACCAATCCGCGGTGCATGCATCAGTGAAATGTACCAGAAGGCGGTTGGCCCCCTCGGCGTACCGTGGCCGATCAAACCCGGCACGATTCATCCGCAGGAATTGGCGGAACCGCTCTCGACCTTACGCATCCATCCCGCTGAAATTCAGGGCGACATGATCCTGCCATTCGTCCCTCGGGCCGCCGAGGTTGATCAGAGCCGCGATCGCCATCTGAGCACACTGGCGAGAATTCTGTCGGAAAGTATTAATGTTCATTCGGCGGCGACGTGGCTGCTGGAACATCGGCCGTGGGATTTTGCGGCGGTGTATTTTGACGGCATTGATCACCTATCCCATGCGTTTATGCCGTTTCATCCCCCGCGATTGGACGAGATCAACGAGAAGGATTTTGATCTCTATCACGGCGTGGTGGAGGGGACGTACCGGTTTCATGACATGATGTTGGGACGGCTGATCGGGCTTGCCGGGCCGGATGCTCATGTGATGGTGGTGTCCGATCACGGCTTTTTCAGCAATCATCTCCGGCCGCGGGGAATCCCGGATGAGCCGTCGGGACCTACCGTATGCCATCGGCCGTTCGGCATCTTCTGCCTTGCAGGGCCGGGGATTAAGGCGGATGAGCGCGTTTATGGTGCCGGCATTTTGGATATTGCACCGACCATCCTGACGCTATTCGGCCTGCCAATCGGGCGCGATATGGATGGTAAAGTAATTGGCGACGCCTTTGAAACACCGCCGGGCGTGGAGCGGATTGATTCATGGGAATCGGAGCCCGGCGAGGCGGGGATGCATCCGCCGGAGCGACGACGGGATCCACTCGAGGCGCAGGAAGCGGTCGATCAATTGATCGAACTCGGATATCTGACACCCCCGGATGATGACAAAGCGCAGTGGGTTCGCACTGCCCAGCAGGAAATTGAGCTTAACCTCGCGATTACCTGCCTGGCAGCGGACGAGGTACACCGTGCATTTGAATTGCTGGAAAAATTGAGCCGGCAACTTCCGAAGCGGCCGCGCATCCGGATGCTGCTGGCGCAGTGTCTGATGAAGATGCAGCGTTTTGACGAGGCGCGGGCCGTCATCGAGGCATTGATCCAAAATCATGAGGACACGGCTCCGGCACATGCCCTGATGGGAACGCTGCTGCTGGCCCAGCGCCGCCCGGTCGAAGCACTTGAACACCTTCAAATTGCCGAACAGGGAAACGCGCGATTACCCGCACTGCACTGCGTGATCGGCGGGGCCTATGCCCGGCTGCGGCAATGGGGCAAGGCGCAACGCGCATTTCAAAAGGCACTTGAAATTGATGGCGACAGTGCCGTGGCGTGGGAAGGATTGGCACGCTGTTATCTCGCGATGCTCCAGCCGTCGAAAGCGGCCGATGCATCCTTGCGGGCCGTAGG
>JAJZNY010000016.1 GCA_021852245.1 Planctomycetota bacterium
TCTTCATTCTCGCGTTGGCGTGTCATACCGGTGTAGTTCCATGACGCTACGGGCGCATCCTTGCGCCATGGCCGCCGATGCCAGTAGTAGCCGCGGAATGGATCCCGCGTGGTGTTCATCCACTCCAGGAGCCGATCGTGGAGTTGATCTCGCTGCCGGGCATGCTCGGGTGAATCGATAAGATTGACCATTTCCTGCGGATCAGCCTGGAGATCGTAGAGTTCATCGGAACTGAGCAGATTCACCACCAGTTTACGACGACCGTCATAAATCGCCCGCATTGGCTGGAAGCCGCCGAAGCCATCGTGATCTACTTCGTATCGTCCATACTCGATGAAAATGGCATCGTTGATTGGTTTGGCCGGATCGCGGATGGTCGGCAGCATGCTGCGACCTTCAAGCGATTTTGGAATCGGCAGGCCAAAGGCATCCATGATGGTGGGCGCAATGTCGATATGAGATGTCGGAGCGTGTGACATCACCCCGGCTGGCGCGGCGCCGGGCCAGGAGACGAGAAAAGGAATACGCGCAATTTCATCGTAAGCCACCGGGCCTTTATTGGTTATGCCATGTGAATAAAGTCCATCACCATGATCCGAGGTGTAAATGACCATCGCCTCGGGCGCCAGTTCAGCGGCGACATCCAGCACGCGGCCGATCTCATGATCAACGAATGAATTACATCCCAGATAATCCGCAACATCAATCTGCCGGGTTGCGGGGTCTCCGGGAAGGAGGCTTTTTGCCCATGCGACCTGATGAGCGGGTTTGTTTTCCAGGGTATCGAAATGATTGCGTGTGCGGGGCCAGGCATAGTCGCGATACATCTCGCTGTATCGGGGCGGACAGAGAAAAGGATGATGCGGCTCATCGTACGAAACAACCAGAAAGAAATCCTCGCCGGCATGGTTACGAAGAAATCGTACGGCGCGATCTGAACATCGATGTGCATAGGTGAATTCGGCATCAACCGGCGCGCCCTGCGAAGGCGTCAGGCGGGATCGCCTGCGGTCTTCCGGCGACAGTTCGTCAATGTAACGGCGCATGTCGTACCAGTAATCAGGGTCCCACCCGTCGGCACAACGGCCCAGGCCAAAATAGTCACTGCCGTCGAGATGCCATTTACCGATGTATCCGCAATGCACCCTGTTGTCACGGAGTCGCTGGCCGAGTGTTTTAATATTATCCCCGATCGCCATATTGTTGGCCCATGAGCCATTGGAATGAGGCCATGTACCGGTGAAAATCGCGGCGCGGGCCGGTCCGCATACGGGCTGACAGGTGTAGGCACGGTCAAACCGGACACCGCGATGTGAGAGTCCATCAAGGGCGGGCGTTTTCATCGCCGGGTTGCCGTAGCAGCCGAGCATATCGGTTCTCTGAGTGTCGGTCATGATAAAAATGACCTGTCGCGGTTTGGGCATAGTTCACATTTCTCCAGCAGAAGGTGGTGTGCCTCCGATGGCACCGCCCGCAGCAGGTGATGCGGACGGCATCCAGCCCGCGGGCTTGAGAAACCACGAGACCAGCAGCCCAATGACGGCAATCAAGAGACAGCCGTAATAAGCCAGCCGGTAATCATGATCGAGGTTCACCAGATATCCCACAGCAATGGTGGCGATGATGGTCGCAACGGCACGAGTAACCTGAATAATACCGAACACCGCACCGCGCATATCTTCCGTCACACTTTCAAAGGTCAGTGCAAGGATGGCACTCATCTGGACGGTGTTGGCCATGAAATAGAGCACCTGCACGATCATCAGCGCGTACCAGTGACGGACAAAAAATGCCATGGCACCGGCGGCCACGATCCAGAGAATAAAACTGAGGATCATCATGCGACGGGGAGTGAGGAGATCCACCAGATAACCCGCCGGCACCGCAAGCACCAGCGCGACGATCGTGCCGGGAAACATCGCCTTACCCAGGGAACCGAGCGAAAAATGCAGCACATGAATCACGTAAAGCGACTGAAAAAGGACCATCGTTACAGGAAACGCCAGAGCGCAGGAGGCGATGATGGAAACCATTGCATAGCGGCGATTTTCGACGAGAAGATGCATGTGCTCGAAGGGGTTATATTTGGCCGGTGCGGGGGTGTGGGTTGATTTTTCCGGCGTCATCAGAAGCAGCGGAATTGCGATAACGGTGATTACTCCCGCTGCGAGATAGGGATAAAATCCATTGATATCAGCCCAATGCATGACGTAATAGGTCATAAATAATGTCATCAGACCGCTGATGAACATTCTCACCGAGCCGGCCGTCCCCAGCCGCCGCTGTTCGATGACGGCGGGGTAGAGGGTGGTATGGGCACTTAAATTAATCTCCTGGCATACCTGCCAGATGATAAAAACGGCCGATACCAGTGCCAGAGCCCAGAGTGTGTGATACTCCGGCTTTGAAATCCACTGAGGGAGAAGCCCAAGCAGGATGACGAAAATAACGGTACCGGATAATGAAAATAGAAGAAATGGTTTACGGCGGCCGAGGCGACTGCGCACATGGTCCGCCTTCCATGCCACATAGGGCTGAAGCGTACAGCCTAGAAGGCGATGGACGTTGACCAAAATGGCGATCAGGAAGAGGTCGGTGGTGAATTTATGAAAGGTCACTACGACAATATTGAAGAAGATGAAATCATTGACATCCAGCGCCGTGCCGATGTACCCCATCAACCCCATCTTCAATGGAGTATTAGATTGCGTGGCCGTTTCCGCCATGATTGAGCCTTATACCCCTATCCGGCCCCGCCCTGACATACCGGGGTGCACCGTAGTCG
>JAJZNY010000279.1 GCA_021852245.1 Planctomycetota bacterium
ATGGGAGTAATGTATCGTCTGCTGGTTTCTGGGCGCCGGATTCCTTCGTAAAGAGGTGATTGTTCATCCATGCAGCGATACATTACTCCCATTGTCCTTGCCGTCGTCCTGATTGCCACCATCATCATCGCCATTCAGGCCCACCAGAAAGTCGCCCATGAAATGACGCGGCAAAAACACATCGACGCCTTCGATTCCTACATGAAGGTGGTACCCAAATTCATCCACGACCATAAACCGTATCGATCCGCCCGTTTCCCGCTCCCCCCGTTTGCCATGCTTTTTGTCGCACCTTTCACGCTTCTTTCACGCCCCGACGCTCAAGCCGCCTGGGTTCTCTGCAAACCCCTCTTTTTTATTCCGATATTTTTCCTCGCATGGTCCATCGTCAAGCGCTCCGGCGGCTCGCTTGAACCCGCCGCCATCGGCCTGATCATCGCCGGCTGGTTTTTTCCCGTCATCGGCGACATGCAGGAAGGGCAGATGAATCTGCTCATGCTGCTGCCGCTGGCTTTGGGGCTCTGGTTTGCCCAGGATTCCAAAGTCCGCAGTCAGATCTTCGCCGGTCTTTTCGTCGCCGCGGCCATCTGCATCAAAGTCACGCCGCTGGCATTTCTCGCCTATTTCCTCTTCCGCCGCCGCTGGATTCTTTCCGCGTTCATTTTCATCGGCGGGGTGCTGTGGCTCTTTGTCGTGCCCGGGATATTTTTCGGCTTCGGCCAGAACATGCTCTGGATGCACCAATGGACGCACATCATGATCACACCGTACATCCTGCACGACACCATTAAATTTCCCAACGGCGAATCAATCCCCGAACTGGTCCTCCGCTTCTTTTCCCATGAGCCGGCCTGGAAAACGTTTTCTCACGGCCACCTTGTTCTGCACTATGTCAACATCGCCTCGATTCCGCCTGCCACGGCCCACCTTATCGGCCGAATCATTCTTCTGATCATCGCGGTCGCGGGCATCATCTGGGCCCGCCGATCGGTGAAGGATTTCCACTGCCGCCGCTACCCGCTGGAGATTGCGTGCATCGGTGCGTTCATGCTTTGGGCGTCGGAGCGGACATGGGTTCCGCATTATGTCACGCTGATTTTTGCACTCATGGCGGTGGGGATGATCGCCTGCGATTCGCTGGCCACGCTTCGCAGCCGCAAGATAGCGTGGTGGTCGCTGCTGGCGGTTGCGCTGCTGATGCCGTTCACGTCGGAATTGGCAAGAATCTTCGGGCCCAACGGTCGGCATTACACCGATTGTGCGGATGTGGTGATCTGGTGTTCATTTATTCTTGTTGGAGCAATATTAGCCGCGAAGTTCAATCCGCCCGGGGCTTATGCCGTAACAGCTCCCAATGAGGTAGCCGCCCCCGCGGCCGCCACGCCGTCAGCGGCATGAGCGCTGCCCGCAGGCCGCGCATGGGTTTCGTGTCCGCGAACGGAACGGGAACCGGCGTGCGGGGAAATTTGGTTGGAAGATAACCGCACCGGCTGGCCTCGCCGGCTCAGTAGACAAAATGCCTCCGCGCCGCCTCTTCGCTCAGGCGGCGGGCCTCACGCTGGCGGTCCAGCTCGGGCTTCATTTCCTCATAATAACTTGAACGAAATTTCTGGTACGCTTCTTCGGTGTCGAAAAGCGGCTTAGATATTTCTTTAACATCCGGAATAAGTTCCAGCTTTCTGTCAGACATATCAAACTCCTTCATGCGACACCTTGGCAGCCCCCGGCCGCCGCCGCACGGCCTTCCACCCGGCCGGCAACGCGGCACTGAATATATCACAGAATCCTTACCCCGCCCAAGTTGACCTCGGCGAACAGTAAATAAATACGACCGCGACGCAGCTATCTACGCACCATCGCGACCCCGGGGGCAGGATAAAGCGAGATACACCGTTTCCCGCATGATGGGCAACCGAAATCGGGCACTGTCGGTTTTTATCCGCACGCTCGCCTGAATCCGATTTGCATCCCCACCCGGCCATGGTACATTTTAGCCGAGCTTCCTGCATGTTCGGCAGGCCAGGAAGCGTTAGACAGTTACGCCACATGGACGATAGCGAGGCATCATGCCCATTCTCATTATTGTTTTAGTTATCGTGGTGGCAATCCTGACGGGTCTTCGTATTGCGCAGGAATATCAGCGTGGGGTGGTGTTCCGTCTGGGCCGATACGTCGGCATACGCGGGCCGGGGCTGTATTGGATCCTGCCGCTGGGGATCGAACGCTCAACCACCATCGACACCCGCACCCGCACGGTGTCGGCTGAACAGCAGGAGACCATCACACGCGACAGCGTAACCATACGTGTCAACGCGGTTCTCTGGTATCGGATTACCGACGCCTCCAAGGCCGTAATTGAAGTTGCGGACGCTCCGTCGGCGGTTTACCAATTGGCCCTGACAAGCCTGCGTAACATCATCGGCCGACACGATCTCGACGAGGTGCTGCAGGAGCGCGATAAAATCAACGGCCTTCTGTGCGATAATCTGGTGAGCGCAACGGTCCCCTGGGGGATAACGGTCGAACGCTTTCAAATGAAGGATGTGGAACTGCCGGAGGCCATGCAGCAGGTCATGGCCATGCAGGCTGAGGCCATCCGCGAGAAACGCGCCCGGATCATCAAGGCGGAGGCGGAGCTGGAAGCGTCTAAAAAACTCAGTGATGCGGCGCAGCAGATGGCGGAGAATCCGGTTGCAATCGAGCTGCGGCGCATGCAGATGGTGTCGGAAGTTGGGGCGGAAAATAACAGCACGACGATCCTGATGATCCCGGCAGATTTTGTGA
>JAJZNY010000294.1 GCA_021852245.1 Planctomycetota bacterium
GGTCACCTCACGAAATGTTTTAACTGCTTCCTGACGGCCTATTAATGTTCCAAGCCGCTGAGCTTCATCAAGTAACATCTGAACATCTGACATACTTCGCAATTCTCCTAAAGCTACGAACCAGAGTTGGGAGTATACGCCTTTGCCGGGCGTTTGAACAACATCGCCCTCTCCGACCTTCGGTGCTGTTGCGTCGTTTTGTTTGCACGACTGTTTTGACATCTGCGTGTCCGCCGTGATTGCCACGTTCTCATGAGCGGCGAATCGCTTGTTCGGATATCTGACGCTTTGAAGCGTGGTCTCGGCTTCCAAGCTTCCGAGTACCTGAAAAATTCGCGGATTGTCGCTCTCCGAGTGTCGCTATCCACTTATGAAATAAGGATATGGGAACGACGGTTCGGATGATTTCTTTGTAACCCATATGCGTGTATAATCTCGTCGCTAGGGCCACTACGGGTTGTGGTTGGGCGTAAGCGATGGTTTGACACACGGCGCCCGATTCACGCCGAAGTGTTCCGATCGGCAAGTTTACCCGGGTGTTCGACAGACAAGGAGGTCCGCCGGTGAAATTATTATCCCTTGAACTCGCAGGCTTCAAATCATTTGCAGATCCGACGGTATTCCAATTTGATTCCGGCATTACCGGGATTGTCGGCCCCAACGGTTGCGGCAAATCCAACGTCGTCGACGCCGTGAAATGGGTGCTCGGAGAAATGTCCGCCAAAAGCCTGCGCGGCGATGGCATGCTCGATGTCATTTTCAATGGCTCTTCCACCCGAAAACCTCTCGGCATGGCGGAAGTCTCCCTGACTTTCAGCAATGAAGATCGTCGCCTGCCGGTGGATGAACCACAGGTAAAAATTACGCGGCGGCTTTATCGCGACGGCACGTCGGAATATCTGGTAAACAACCGCGATGCTCGTCTGCGCGACATTCGTGAAATGTTCCTTGACACCGGCGTGGGTGTGGATGCCTACTCCCTCATCGAGCAGGGGCGCATCAGTGCACTGCTCGAAGCCAACAGCATTGACCGGCGGGAAATATTTGAAGAAGCGGCCGGCATATCGCGATTCAAGGCCCGCAAAAAGGAAACACTTCGGCGGTTGGAAAAAACCGATCAAAATCTGGCGCAGACTCAGCTGGTGCTCGACGAAGTGAACCGGCAGTTGCGCAGCATCAAGGTTCAGGCGGGAAAAGCGCGGAATTACAAAGAATATGAATCCCGCCTCAACGAACTCAGAAAAGCGGAAGCCCTTTATGAATTCCATCAGATGCATCATCGCCTTTCGGAACTCAATAACGATCATGCGGACGCCGTTGACCTGCACGCTTCCACCCGCCGATCGCATGAATCTCGCCAGGCCGTATTGAGTGATCTGCAACTTGAATTCAGCGCCGTGCAGGATTCCGTCCGGCAGGCTGAAAAAGCCTTATCCGAGACGGAAAACCGCAGGCAGTCTCTGCTGCAGCAAGCGGATTTTTCACATCGTCAGCATCGTCAACTGCAGGAACAACGGCGAATTCTCGTGGAGCGTCGTGCGGATATCGAAGCTCGCATCACCGGCCTTGCCGCCGCCGTCGAGGTGCAGACCCGATCCATGGCGTCCGCCGAAACCCAGTCGGCACAGCTGGAAGCGGAGCAGAAGGTCGTGGCCGCCGAGCTTGAGGCCCACCATGCACGTCTGCGGGATATCATCAATCAATCGGAAAAGATGAAAGTGGAGGCCGTCGATCTGCTCCGGCAGGCGGCGGTCATCCAAAACCAGATATCAAGTCTTGATGTCCAGCGGCAGAACATCACCCGGCAGATTGACAGCCTCAGACAGAAGCGCGACGCCATCGCACAGCGGCAGTCAATGGCGGCGGCCGAAATGGCATCGCTGGAATCGGAAAAATCCGCGCTGGAGGCCGAATTACGCAGTGATCTGGACCGGATTAACGCTCTTGAGGCCGATCGTACCAGTAACAGTCAGATGCAGATGGCGATCACTGAAAAATTATCACGCGCACGGGAGCAGCGCTCGGCTCTTCTGGGACGTACGCATGTTCTGCAGGAACTGCAGGCTCGCCGTGAGGGAATGGCGGCGCCGATCCGCGAAATTATTAAAGCACGGGAAACGGGCACCGGGTATCAGCAGCTTCGGGGCATCCTCTCAGACCTGATCGATGCGGACATGGAACACGCCAAGCTGGTTGAGACGGCACTGGGAGATCAGGCCGGCAGCCTGGTGTTCAATTCGCTTCCTGACATAGGCGACGATTTTGAAAAGCTGCGCGGACTTTCCGGCCGTATCTCCATATGGCTGATGGATCAGATCCCGGCGGCTTCGGCAATCGATCAATCAACTCTCCCCGCAGATGCAATCCAGGGGGCAACAGACGACTCCGCCGGCCAACTGCCGTGTGTGGCGGACTATGCCCGATGCGAACCGGAATTCCGGCCATTGATTGAATTTTTATTGCGTCGGACGCTGGTTGCCCCGGATATCGGCGTCGCTCTATCCCACCGCCGGATGCATCCCGGATTTCATTATGTCACCCCGGGCGGCGAATTCGTCCGTCAGGACGGCCTGATGATCACCGGCCGTGGGGGGCAGGCATCCGGTACGATCGCCCGCCGGAGCGAACTGACTCAACTGGCCCGACAGGTTAACGAATCAGAGCAGGAAGTGGGGCGGTTGCAGCAGGAACTTGCGGATGTTGATCAGAAGGCTGCGGAGTTTTCCAATCGCCTCAAGGCACATCGCGATCAACACCTCCAGACCCAGAATAATCTGGCG
>JAJZNY010000311.1 GCA_021852245.1 Planctomycetota bacterium
TGGCCTGATTTTCAATTTGTCGGACTCGTTCACGCGTGAGATCAACTCGCCTGGCAATCTGATCAAGGGTGCAGGGAGGATTGCCGTCCAAGCCGTGTCTCCATGTGAGAATTGACGCCTCGCGTTCACTTAAATATCGCACAAAGTGCCGTATCAGGGAGATCGTTTCCGCAGTCTCCATTTCGGCTCCGGGAGACGGACATTTCGAGTCCACGATCACCTCGTGAACAGATGTTTTAGATTTATCCGGACCATCGGCCTTTAGATTGATGCGTCGAGTTCTATTGGCCTGTTCCACCAGCGCAGTCTGGCGTTTGGTCGTACCCATTGCGTCGGCCAATTCCTTATGATCGGGTGCGCGTCCCTTTCGATTTTTAAATCGGGCCGCCGCTTCATTCATCTCACCAAGTTTAGCCTGCATGTAAATCGGTATACGTATCGGCCTTGCCGTTGTCGAAATGGCCTTGCGAATCGCTTGGCGTATCCACCAGGTCGCATAGGTACTAAAGCGGGTTTGAAATTTTGGATTGAACATTTCAACAGCGCGAATCAGCCCCACGTTACCCTCGGCAATCATATCTGCCAGCGAAAGTCCGCGATGACTGAAACGACGCGCCACACTGACAACAAGCCGGAGATTGGAACGGATCATTTCATCTCGAGCGGATTGATCGCCGGCGAGAATCAGCGCGGCCAATTCCTTCTCTCGCTCAGGTGTAAGCAAAGGCAACTTGCGAATTTCTTCCAAGTATACGCCAAGTTCTGAATCCGATGCCATAGGCTCTCTCCTACCGAACGCTTCTATTTTTCTCGCCGTGGTCGGCTGGCAGAAAGGTCCGCGACGGAGCGGTAAATACCGCCGACCAGTATGTTATCGAAAAACACCTGAAGAATGCAAATAAAAACCGTGAAGTTTCGGTTAAGCCGCCAGTCCCATAAGGCCGCCATCGCCGCAAGGACCGTCTGAAGGAAATTATTGCCCCGATAGTTGCATCTGAGGTATAGCGGTAAAACTTATTGGCGGCTTGGAATCGGCGATGGACCCAAAAATCGTCATGGCATGTGCGGCCTGGACTTTCACCATTACGATTTTTCCCTCCATGGCAGGGGGGCCATCGAAGACGATGATCTGATCGCCACGCGTACGACCCACAAGTTGTATCTTCGCTACAGGATCCTCTCGCAGAAGTGAAGCTCGGTCACGTTTCGCCAACGCCGCCGTGAGCGTTGCACCGAGTTCAATTCCCCCTCCGGCGGCCTTTTCGGATCGCTCGCCAGCGATTACAGACTCCGCCGACTTATCCCATCCGCTCGGCCCCTCACAGAGCACCTCGACCGTTTGCCCGATGAGTCGCCGATTTAATGTTTCGGATATGCGGTCCTGCAACTGCAGCAGATCGTTGTTGCGACGCCGTTTTTCCGGCTCGGGTACGTCATCGATATGCCGCTTGATGGCCACCGTCCCCGGACGGGGCGAGTATTTGAAAATAAAGCAGTTTTTATATTGTGCTTTTTCCAGCAACACTCGCGAAAGTTCATGATCTTCCGTCGTCTCGGTGGGAAAGCCAACGATCATATCCCCGGCAACAACAATATCCGGCATCCGCTGTCGAGCTCTTTCAAGCAGATCGATATATTGCTCAACCGTATATCCGCGGTTCATGAGCTTCAAAATGCGATTCGAGCCGGATTGGGCCGGAATGTGCAAATAACGGCAAATCCGCGGGCAAGCCTTGATGGTATCTAGAATATCATCACCAAAGTCTGCGGGGAAACTGGTGATAAATCTCAGACGCGGCAAATCGGGTAATTTATCGTGCAGAAACGCCAACAGGTCGGCGAAGGTGATGACCCGCTCCAATGGGCCGCTACTTGTCGATCGACGATTATCGCGATAACGGTAGTGATTAACGGTCTGCCCCAGCAGAGTGATTTCCCGCGCACCCGCGTCTATGCAGCGCCGGGCTTCATCGTATATGGCCTCTGGAGATCGGCTCAATTCTGGTCCACGGGTGTAGGGAACAACACAATACGTGCAGAACTTATTGCATCCACGCACGATCCTGATGTAGGCTTGATATTTATTTTTTTCGGGCGAGAAGGATCGCGACAGATCGAGCGCTTCAAGATGATCGTCATCCAAATCAGCGGCCACTGAACTTCGCCGCGACTGATTGCCTGCCAGCGCCGATTGCTGTTGGCCGGTTTTGTATACATTCTCAAGCAAGGTCGGCAGTCGATCCAGTTCTCCAGGACCGCAGAGGATATCGACCTGCGGCATCCGCTTAAGCAGCGCGGTACCATCTCTTTCGGCCATGCATCCGATGACTCCCACTACAAGATTCGGTTCCGATTTCTTTCGAATGCCCATCAACCCGAGACGGGAGAGAACTTTATCTTCAGATTTCTGACGCACGGAGCAGGTGTTGTAGAGCACAATATCGGCCGCGTCCGGTTTGGAGACAAACTGATAGCCCAGTGCGCTGAGTTGGCCCTCTACAAGCTCACTGTCCAGCACGTTCATCTGACAACCGAAAGTCTCAAGATATACCTGTTTCACTGCTCGTTTCCGTCAAATCCCATAACCCTCTCGGTTCTTCCGCCGCAGCAAACCAATGTCATCCGCAGGATTATAGATGACAATTCGTGATAACCCAAGGTACTGTAACCAAGTCCACCGGCTAACGATACCTTCGATTACGAATTGACGAGATGCATCCCATGAGCCGGTAACCCATCAGTGCTGTTAAAGATATTTGGATGAATTTCCGATTTTTGG
>JAJZNY010000470.1 GCA_021852245.1 Planctomycetota bacterium
TACGTCAATACGAACAGCGGCATGTTCCCGCTGGATGGAATATTATTCCCGCATGTGGCGAAATATCCGCCGTATGTTGGATCAACATCCAGTGATCCACAGGTGTATGAACTCGATCAAACATGGGGCAACACGCAAAGCTACAATCTTCGATTCGGCGCCCTGTTTCCATACATGGCCAATCTGAATGACAAGGCGATGGATCAGGCCACCTATGACGCCCAGCACAATCTTCCCTCCTACTCCAGCCAATTTCCAAGTTTGAATCCGGCGGTAGATAAGATAGCCTCGACATTCATGTGTCCCGCGGACAGCGGCTTTCGTGACAGCCCCAATGCTGTGACGCTGCAGAATAACTGGTCGACCGTCCAGATCGGCCCGGAGCCATCCGGCGGGTTCTGGAGTTACTCCGTGAATTCGATCACCAATTCTCAGGCGGCAGTACTCCAGACGATCTTCGGCGTGAATCAACAGGGCGCACCTGAGACTCCATGGAGCTATCCACTGACCAGCGGTGCGATTAATAATCCAAAATTTCTCATATTTATTGAGGAATCCGCTCAGCACTCCAATTTCAATGACGAAGTCATGGACCCCGTCGGATATAACACCGGCGATGCGCTTTCGGAACGCCACAACGGCGGAGGCAATCTGGGATTCTGGGACGGGCATGTCGAGTGGATGTCGGCCAGCGAGTATGACAATGTGCCTAATGCTCAGGGGGATACGCTTTCGGAAGCTGGAGCCATATCGCCGATTATTCACTGGTTCTTCCCAACCAATTGAAACCGCCCAGAGCGAATGACACGTGTCGAGATAGTGGCGGCTTACGCGTCGCGAAATGATTTGACGGGCGAATAACTTACGCCGCATCCGTTTCTGAATCAGAGAGCGTCACGGGTAAAAAAGTCCGGCATGTCGGCCTTGAGTTCTTCGCCGTGGGCAATATTGTCTTCCCCTGCCATGATGACCTGATCGGTGGTGAACGGCAGGCCGGGAAATCGACCGATGATTTTCCCAAGCCAGATCGGGATTCCCAAAGCTCGGCGAACCTTTCCATGGCGGACTTTCGCATAAAGACGGAGAAATTCGGGCCAGGTAAATTCCCGCGGCCCGGTGAGCTCATAGATTTTTCCGATCGACACCGGCCGATCCAAACACCATTGGAAAAGTTTGGCAACATCTTCCACTCTTACAGGCGCTATTCGAGTATGCCCGGTCCCAAGCGCACCTCGCCCGAAGTACGGCATGAAGAGATAAGGAGGTGCGATTCCCTGCGACCAGGCATCCAGCATCTGCGTAAATTCACCCTGATCACCCAATATCAGCGAGGGGCGGATGATCGTGTAGTCGAGGCCGGATTTCACGACGATCTGCTCGGCCGTCCATTTGGTCTGATGGTAGCTCGAAACGGCGTCAATGCGCGTGCCCAACGCTGACATGTGAAGCAGACGTTTAATGCCATTTTCCCGCATGGCGAAAACCGTATTTTCGGTGGCAGCGACATGGGCGTCGTAAAATGATTGGCGTGATGTGGGACGGATAATGCCGACCAAATGAACGACTGCATCGCAACCGGCAAGGGCACGGCAAGCATCCGATGAGATCGTCAGATCGCCAGCGACAAAACTGACGCCATCGATGTGTGCTGCATTCGCAGAGGCGTGACGGGCAATCACGACGATCTGGCGATAACCGGCATCCAGGAATTGCGTCACAACCGCTCGACCGACAAAACCGTTACCGCCAGTGATGGCAATCCGACTAATCTTCGTATTTTCGTTTTTAGGCATTTCCATGGGTGAGGTCCAATCTTATCCATACGCTTTATCGGTCTTGCGATGAAGGTCTCTCCAAAAGTCCAGCCACAAATAAGGCTTGGAACATCTTATGCCGATAATAAGGGGCGGGTCAGATAATTAGAATTTGGGTGAGCCCGCTTCAGGTAGATATCAGTCATGCCGAGGATACGTTTGAAATGTCTGCTGGTGGGGTTGACGATGATCGTGGGAGCCGGTCGTGTTTCTGCCAGCGCGTCGGTGCCAAAGTATGCTCATCTCACGCGGGCGAAGATCATCAACGCGATTCACCAAGCCGTCAATTACCTGAGGCGAACGTCCAAGCCCGGAACGTTCTGGGAATATTCCGCTCCAAACAATTGGGCGTATGGGGGCCCGACAGCCCTGGCGACGTACGCCTTGCTGCAGGCGGGCCTGGCTACCGGAGATTCAAGCTTAAGCCCCGATTCGTCTTTCATGCGGCCAGCGATGAAATTCCTGGTCAAGCTCCACCCGCGCGGTACTTATGTTGCAGGCTTACAATTGGCGGCCTTGACTACCGAGCCGATTTCAATCCCCGGATATTACCCAGCCATCCATCGTGCGGCGGATTTCCTGATCGATTCAGAGCATACCAATGGTGCTTATGACTATTACTGGTCGGGCAGGAAGCCACACGACCCAATTCCATCCCGCTGGGATAATTCCAATACCCAGTATGGCGTTCTAGGCGTCTGGTGCGCGGAAGCGGGCGGTTACATCTACCCTCCAATCTCGTATTGGCGGATGGCTGAAAAACACTGGCGAAAATGCCAAAATCCGGACGGAGGCTGGTGTTACCAGTCCGGTGGCGCCTCCACCCGATCCATGACTGCAGCAGGTCTGGCGACACTTTATATCACCGATCAATATCTCCATCCGGAAGTTCTCAATGTTCTCAAGCCCAACAGTGCCATCAAGCGAGGTCTGGCCTGGCTTTCGAAACATATCCGCACCCAAGGAAATTTATATTATCTCTATGGCCTTGAACGTGTTGGTTTAGCCAGCGGTTTGCGCTATATCGGCGGACATAATTGGTACCGCATGGGCGCACGGATCATTCTGAAAACGCAATCCAAACCTGGCGAGTGGGACGCAGGTGTAGTCGGTGCTGCGAACCATGTTATCCCCACTGCCTACGCTCTGCTGTTTCTCTCCCGCGGACTTAATCCAGTGATCTTCAATAAACTTTCCTATCCAGGATACTGGAATCTGCGCCCTCACGATGACCAGAACATCACCACATGGATCGGCAACACGCTGGAGGAAAACCTGAATTGGGGGGTAGCGGATATTCATTCCAATCCGCATCACTGGCTGAACGCTCCCATCCTGCTGATTACCGGCGACAGGGCCGTCACATTCAACTCTCGGCAGATCGCCCGGCTTCGCCGGTACGTCCAGGATGGAGGCATGATTTTTTCAGTAACCGAAAATGACAGCCGGGATTTTAATGATTCGATGCACAAAATCGCCGCCGAGGTATTCCCCGGTCGCCCGATGGCGGCGGTGCCGTCTTCGTCATCCCTTTATCAAATACAGTACGAGATCAGCAGCCGGCAATTTCCCCTGCAGGGCGTGCGTGATTCCGTGCGGTGGCTCTGGATTCAGTGTCCGGTGGATTTAAGCGCGGCCTGGCAGACGATGGCAACGGTTACCGAAGCGCGCTGTTTTGAGCTTGCGGAAAATATTGATCTCTATGCGACCGGAGAAAAAAAGCCCATCACCCATCTGTACTTCGACCATCCATGGAGGAAAACAAAGCCCGGTTACGAACTTCAGGCGGCCTTCATTCGTATCGGGGAGCCGGGCGAAACGCGAGAGCCGCCCGATGCGGTGCCGATCAAATCCCTGTGTCGCTTTGCTCTGCACCACGGTGTGAAAATCAAATACAGCCTGGCGCGGTATGCTGATTTGTCGGTTCCAGCGCGAACACCCGTCAGCTATATCATGGCATCTGCGGGGGGCAAACTGTCCGCAGCAACTCGCCGCGCCATCGCCCATTACATTCGCGGCGGCGGCTGCGTGATTCTTGAGGATACGCGAGGCTCAACGTTGGAATATCGGCAACTGCGTCGAATGCTTGCGCGAGAATTTCCATCCCATCCGCTTCAGCGACTCGATCTATCCATCCTCCGGACAGCGGCGGCTCCCGCAGTGCCGATCAGACATCTGAGATACACCAGTTTTTGGACACGTTATCACGGACCTTCAGAGCAGGCGCCGGTCTATGTCATGCGACTGGATCACAGAATTGCGGCGATCATCACAACGGTTAATCTTTCAGAACAGTGGACCGGCCAGAATTACTGGAAAATCAATGGATTGGCGGCATCGTCTGCCCGCAGGACAGCGCTGGATCTGCTCATACTTGCCGCTCGGCAAAAACGGGGAGGGCTCAAGATACTCCGCTCCGCGACGCCCTTGGCGTTGGTACACAAGGTCGCCCGCCCCAAGCCGGTAGTTGCGCCTGCACCAGTTCCCACACCGACGATACCTCTGCCTCCGACGATCGAACTGCATTGAGCCTTCCGATCAGGGCAAAACTGCCCGCTCAGTGCCGACAACGTGTCCTGTGATGAGGAATCGACATCGGTGAAACCTACGCAACATCCGCCATTTCGGGGATGTGCATCCAGGCGGAGAGCTGTTCCGGCGTGTTGCGCTGGACAAACTGCCGGAAGGTTTCGTCTTCATCAATACGGTGGGCCTTGTACTGCTCCACAATCTGGACGATCGGCTTGTGGACAAATTCGGCGGGTACTTTTTTCATGGCCGCTTTGGCGAATCCGGCGCTGGAGCCGAGCCCGCCGCCGAGCATGACCTGAAAAGCCTCGGTGCCGCGCTGTCCGCGGAAATTGCACACCACGCCCATCAGGCCGATATCGGCGATCTGATACTGCGAGCAGCTATTGGGGCAGCCGGTAACGCTGACCATAATGGGGGAATCGATCTGCACATGCTCTTCAAGATGCTTGAGAATCCGGCCGGCACGCTCCTTGGTTTCCACAATGGCCAGATTGCAGAATTGGGTGCCCGTACAGGAAAGCAAATTGGTACGCCACAGCGGCGCCGCCGGCGGCAGACCGATGTCTTCGAGTTCCCGTGCCAATTCAGCGGTGCGGGCCGTGGGAATATTAATAAAAAGGAGATTCTGCTTATTGGAGAGGCCGAACCGCGCCTGCGGGCCGGCATATTTATCGGCCAGTCGGGCGGCGTGAGCCATCTGATCGGCAGTGATTCGCCCACGCTCCACCGGCACGCCGACATAAGAGAGGCCGGGTTGCTTCTGCGGCCCAATACCCATGTGATCCGTATGCGGGGCGTATTCCGGCGCTGCGATATTATCGTCATGTTCGAGCTTGAAGCCGATATCGGCTTCGAGATAATCGCGGAACTTCTGCCAGCCCCAGTCCGCAACCAGATATTTCATCCGGGCACGGGTGCGCTTTTCGCGGTAGCCGTGATCGCGGAAAATATGCGCGACACCGCGGCACACCGCGGCGACCTGTTCGGGCTTGATGAATACCCGCAACCCCTGCCCAATATAAGGTTGACTTGAAAGCCCTCCGCCGACGGTGATTCCATAACCACGTTCTTCCGTGCCGGTGCGGGGATTGATGCGTTTGACGCCGAAAATGCCGATGTCGTTGATCTGCGGCTGATGACAATGCAGATGGCAGCCGGCCACGGACGACTTGAATTTTCGTGGCAGGTTGCTGAATTCGCGGTCACTATCCAGAAACATCTGATTCACTTCGCGAACCGCATGACTGGCGTCGATGGTTTCATGCTGAAGGTAACCGGCCAATGGGCACCCGACGACATTTCGAGGCGTATCGCCGCAGGCAAACTTGCTGACCAATCCGACTTTTTCGAGCCGGGGCAGGATGTCGGCAAGGGCTTCAATGGTGAGCCAGTGAAGTTGGAAACATTGTCGAGTGGTAATATCGGCAAATCCTCCGCCGTATTGCCGGCTGATGGCGGCGACTTCGGCCATCTGCACGGCATTAACAAAGCCATTCGGCACGCGGATACGAAGCATGAAATGGCACAGATTGGGAAGTTGCTGATACACGCCAAACCATCGCAGGCGAACGAAATCATCTTCGGGAATCTGGCTGCGGCGCTTGGCACTGGTGATTACGGCGGGATCTGAGGCATGGGGTATCAACTTCAGATAATTTTCGTAATCTTTCGGTGACAGGAGCGTCTCGAGCGGTTCGGTTATTTCTGCCGCTGCATAGCGGAAGATATCATTCCACACTTCAAGACCGTCCTTGGCTTTTTTGATCGCCTCCACTTTGTTGAGCTTAGGCCCGTCGGTGGATGCGGGGGGCGGGACGGCAACGGATGACTGAGTCATAAGATACACCTCAAAAATCTCGAATGCCTATTAAAACACTCGACATTCAAAATGTCAAATGAATAAGGATTTTATTCACGATATTCGTATTTAGGTACAAAATACATATCATTTTGGTATGTATTAAAAACGAAGTTGCTCTCAGCGCGATGGCGGAGAAATCAGGCCTTTCCGACTGCATGACATCATTTCAAGATCAGTGCGATTCGGGGGGCAGAAACCGCCCCCAAACCAAAACATGGGGGGCCAGATGCGAAGAGTCACGCGTTTTTGCGATACCATTCGATTGTCTGGGCCAAGCCGTCTTCAAGGTTTATACGGGCCTTGAAACCGAAGAGTTTTTCGGCTTTCGTGGTGTCGAGACAACGGCGGGGCTGCCCATCCGGTTTGGATGGATCCCAGCGGATTTCCCCTTTGAAACCCGCCAGCTTGGCGATCAGATTCGTTAAATCGCGGATGGTGATCTCACGGCCAGCGCCGAGGTTGACCGGGTCCGGAGCGTTGTAATGAAGCGTGGCGTCTACGATGCCGCGGGCACAATCTTCCACGTGCAGAAACTCACGTGATGCCGAGCCCGTACCCCAAGCCTCTATGGCGTCCAGTCCTTTCCGCTGCGCTTCAACGAACTTGCGGATGAGCGCGGGGATTACATGCGAAGACTGCAGATCAAAATTGTCGCCGGGACCATAAAGATTCACCGGCAGGAGATAAATTCCATTAAGTCCATACTGCATGCGATAGGCCTGAAGCATGACCAGCAGGGCTTTTTTTGCCACGCCATAGGGGGCGTTGGTTTCTTCGGGGTAACCGTTCCAGAGTTCCTCTTCCTTAAAGGGGACCGGCGTGAATTTAGGGTAGGCGCAGATGGTGCCGATCTGGACGAATTTTTTCACGCCCGTGACACGTGAAGCTTCAATCAGATTGGCACCCATCATCATATTGGCGTAGAAGTAGAGACCGGGATTTTCGCGGTTTGCCCCTATCCCCCCCACTCGGGCGGCCATGTGAATGACGACGTCCGGACGCAGTTGATCCATCATGCGTTCCACCTGATCCTGCCGGGTCAGATCGCAGTCTTTGCTGCGAAGTATGATCTGGTCGGTCGACGGGATGCCACGAGATGCGAGTTCCCTCTGCAGAAACTGGCCCAGAAATCCCGCTCCTCCGGTAATGAGATATTTCATTGCATCTACTCCCGTTCTTCAGGCCGTGCGCCGCCCGGCGTGGCGATGATCGGCGATCAATTTTTCCTGCTGGGCAATTTCCAGATCATGGTCGACCATCATCTTCGCCAAGCCATGGATATTCACTTTCGGCTTCCACCCCAGCACCCGCCGGGCCTTGCTTGAATCACCCAGCAGCAGATCCACCTCCGCCGGACGCAGATAACGCGCATCGGTCTTTACATACTTCTTCCAATCCAAGCCGACAAGCTCAAAGCACATCTCCACCCACTGCTGCACGGAATAGGTCTCCCCGGTGGCGATCACATAATCATCCGCCTCCGGCTGCTGAAGCATCAGCCACATCGCTTCCACATAATCTCCGGCAAAACCCCAGTCGCGCTTGGCGTCCAGATTTCCCAGATAGAGCGCATCCTGCAATCCCAGCTTGATGCGGGTGGCGGCACGGGTCACCTTGCGTGTCACGAATGTCTCGCCGCGACGTGGCGATTCATGATTAAAGAGAATCCCGCTGCAGGCGTACATGCCGTAAGCCTCGCGGTAATTAACCACCTGATAATGAGAGTAAACCTTGGCGCAGGCATAGGGGCTGCGCGGATGGAAGGGGGTGGTTTCCTTTTGCGGTGTCTCCGCCACCTTGCCGAACATTTCGCTGGAAGAGGCCTGATAGAACCGCGATTTAAGGCCCACATCCCGAATCGCCTCGAGCAGCATGATGGTTCCCATGGCCGTCGCCTCGACGGTATACACCGGGGCATCGTAGCTGACGCGCACATGGGACTGGGCGGCGAGATTGTAAACCTCATCCGGCTGCACCTGGCTGACAATGGCCCGCAGCACCGAGGCGTCGGTCATGTCGCCGTAGTGAAGCTTGAGTTTCGGGGCTTTTTCGTGCGGGTCCTGATAGATGTCGTCGAGGCGGGCGGTGTTAAAGCTGCTGGAGCGGCGAATGATGCCGTGAACTTCATACCCCTTTTTCAGCAGCAGTTCTGCCAGATACGATCCATCCTGCCCGGTGATGCCGGTGATCAGGGCTACACGCCGTTTTTCAGTCTGCATTCGTTCTACAACTCCTTCAAAGCCAACAGGCACTAGAATATCGGCCAGTTACTACACCCCAAATTAGAGGGAAGATAATACCGCACGACATGACGTGTGTCATGACGCAACTTGTTATTCGTGGGAAGTTGCTGCCGATAACCGATGTTGTTTCATGAAATGTGAACAAATTTACTTGCGGATAATGCGACCGTAGCCTATTCTCTCCGGCGAGCGCCTGACGGCGAATCCGATGTGAAAAAACGGGCTCATACGACGGGAGGTAACATGGTAAGTCCAAATGCAAACAAGGCAGTGGTTGTGTGCGGTGGCGGCGGTTTTATTGGCGGCCATCTTGTCGCGGAATTGCGGAAACAGGGGTGCAGGAAAATCCGCTCGGTGGATATCAAGCCGCTTTCCGAGTGGTACCAGGTATTTGATGATGTTGAAAACCTGCAATTGGATTTATCTGAAAAGGCCGCCTGTGAGAAGGCCGTTGCTGGCATGCAACTGGTGTACAACCTTGCTGCCGACATGGGGGGCATGGGTTTTATTGAAACACACAAAGCACTTTGCATGCTGAGCGTGCTGATTAACACGCACCTGCTCATGGCATCGAAGGATGCACAGGTTGAGCGATTTTTCTACGCCTCCTCCGCGTGCGTGTACAACGCCGACAAGCAGCGTGATCCCAAGGTGGTGCCGCTGAAAGAAGCGGATGCCTACCCGGCGATGCCGGAGGACGGCTACGGCTGGGAGAAGCTTTTCAGCGAGCGGATGTGCCGCCATTTCCGCGAGGATTTCGGGATGGTGACGCGAGTGGCACGGTATCATAATGTTTACGGCCCGTTGGGAACATTTGAGGGTGGGCGGGAAAAGGCGCCGGCGGCGATCTGCCGCAAGGTGATCGAGGCCAAACTCTCGGGTAAGCATGAAATTCAAATCTGGGGCGACGGGCATCAGACACGCAGCTTTATGTACATCACCGACTGCCTGAAAGGGACGCAGGACATTCTCCACAGCGACATCATTGAGCCGATCAATCTTGGCAGCAATGAGCTGGTGACGATCAACGGTCTGGTGGACATTGTTGAAGATATCGCCGGAATCAAGTTGAAGCGCCATTATCAGCTTGATGCACCCAAAGGGGTCAACGGTCGCAACAGCGATAATACGCTTATTCAGAAGCTGCTCGGCTGGCAACCATCGGTGAAATTGCGTGAGGGCATGGCGCTGACGTACCAATGGATATTTGATCAGATGGCCCCGCGCTATAAGGGCCATGCGTGAGTTATTGGACGCGGCATCATCGAAACTTGCCGACATGTTGAGTATCGGGCTGACATTAATAATTTCAACCAACGCTGTCGTGCCCGATAAGCATGCAAACGCTCGGATTGAATTCAGATACGCTTAAAATGTAATCGTCAAGCCGTCGTCGCCTTGACTTATAAGCGTGCATTTCACCTTGCAAAAACGAATTTTGCACAATTTTCAGGAGGGTTCGAGGGAATTATTTTCGCCCCAATTCCGTGTAATTTTTGCCCAACGAACGCCAGAAATTTAGCCACAGTAAGGCATTTTACAACTTTTTCGTATTCACGAAAAAGTTGGGTTCCTAACAATTTGCTAGCACTCCCTTCATAAAGCCTTGACAAAACGGACGTAAGGTCGATATATATCATGACGTGTGGGGAAGGATTCCCCCCAGCCGGTTGACGGCAACCGGCGGCTCAGTAGATGCAGCGTGTAAAGCTGCGGCGTGTACTTGGTTACCTTTTTTAAGGAGAGTTCCATGGGTAAGCACCGCTTAACAGTCCCTCTGGCAATGGCGGCTCTGCTCGCCACGTCCGGCTTGGTAATGGCTGATGCAGCCACAGACACCAGCCCGGCGCTCATGTACGGCTTGGATAGGATCCATGTCGGCAAAACATCCGTCGGCCAGGAAGTCCGCAACGCCGGCTTCGACATTTATGGTTATGTTCAGGCCGGCTACACGGCTGACCTCAGCGGTCGGCCACAAAATTCAGATGTGATCCCACTCCGTCGGTTTGGCTCAGAATATGGCAATCACCTTGAATTGAATACGCTGAGCCTGACGTTGGCCCGCAAAATCAATTTTGACAGCGCAAACTACCTCAAGCGCGGCTGGGACATCGGTGGCAAGGTTGAGTTCATTTATGGCTATAACTCCGACTTTGTCCATGCCAACGGCTTGAACTTTTATCACTCATATGCCAATAACGTGGACACTTACCCGCTTTACCAGTTTGATCCGCTGCAGTTCTATGTGACCGGCGCGATTCATTTGGGCAAGATGGGTAATTTGAAGGTCAAAGCCGGTAAGTTCATGACCTTGATGGGCTATGAATCATTCAACCCGGTTGACAGTCCGTTCTATTCTCACTCGATGGCGTTTACCTACGGCATTCCGGTAACTCAGACCGGTGTGCTCGTGGAATACGCTCCGAATTCGCAGTGGGCATTCACCGCCGGTGTGACCCGCGGCTGGAATCAGGCCTTCAATGATAATAACCCGAACGGCGTTGATTTCCTCGGCCAGATCGCCTACATGCCTGATAGCCGCTGGAACTTCAAGCTGAATCTTTCGGAAGGTCCGCAGGACAACGGCACCAACAATCCTTATCGCACCCTTGTTGAGCCGATTGTCAGCTACACCCCCCCGATTCTGAACAATAACCTGACGCTGGCTTCCGACACCATTTTCGGCAATGATGCGGCGGGCAATCCCACCACTGGTGGAAATGCCTTCTGGTTCAGCGAAGCACTCTATCAAAGTTATGTCGTCAACAGCTATCTCACGCTGAATCTGCGTGAAGAGTACTATTACGACGGCGCAGGCTTCACCGTCGGCCTCACCGAACCGGGCCAAACGGGTCAATATGGTGATCTGACTGCGGGCGTGAAGATCACGCCGTTCCCGACCAGCAATCTGGGCAAGAACTTCTTCATCAGTCCGGAAATTCGGGAAGATTTGGCCGATCATGGTGTGCTGACCAATGGCAAGCACTATCAGACCACCATCGGTGTGGATGCCGTTTACAGCTTCTAAGCATCCGGTATCTTGATAGTAGACTCCCCCTCGGCGGCGTGGTTCAAATGGACCACGCCGCTTTTTTTATCCCCCTTCGATATACCCTCAGCTTGTGAAATCGACTTGTGCCATTGTGTCACGTCGTAGCTGGCCGCCACCCGAAGGCACTCCCCCGATTTGCCAACAAACTGAGCAACGGCTTACCTCGTGCATCAAATTGAGGCAGGCATACACTTGTGTGGCTGAAATTGTTATCGCGTCTGTGCGGTAATTGAGGGCTCCAGAAAGATGCTTACGATTTAGTTGTGGAGCGGGTCGAGCATCATCTCCATCAGCGATTATTACATTGAAAGTAACGGTAAAGCGATGTCCGGCCTATGGCCCCAAAATCGCGCATCCCCAGCATGGTTGCTCGGCAGCACTCAGAAACACCCCGAGTTCACAGTTGAAAATGTCACGAGCGCCTATAACATTGGCACGGGGTTTGCAAACGTAAACACGGAAGGCGTGTTTTCTTTACCTTTTTTTTTAAGGAGAGTTTCATGGGTAAGCACCGCTTTACGGTCCCTCTGGCAATGGCAGCACTGCTCGCCACATCCGGCTTGGTAATGGCTGACGCAGCCACGGACACCAACCCGGCGATCATGTACGGCCTGGATCGGATCCATGTCGGCAAAACGTCGGTTGGTCAGGAGATCAGCAAGGCCGGGTTCGATATCTATGGTTACGTTGAAGCAGGCTACACTGCCGATCTCAGCGGCCGGCCGCAGAATTCCAATCTGATTCCCCTCCGCACCTTCGGTTCCGAGTATGGGAACCACGTTGAGTTAAATCAGATCAATTTGACGTTGGCACGGGCCATTAATTTCTCCGATCCGAACTACATCAAGCGTGGATGGGATGTCGGTGGAAAGGTGCAGTTTCTGTATGGCTACACTTCCGATTTCATCCATTCCAACGGACTGAACTTCTATCACTCCTATGCTGATAATGTCAGCACGTCACCTCTGTACCAGTTTGATCCGCTTCAGTTGTATGCCACGGTGGCGTTCCACCTTGGCAAAATGGGCGACTTGAAGTTCAAGGTTGGTAAGTTCGTCACGCTTCTTGGCGAAGAGACGATTAATCCGACGAAGAATTTCTTCTATTCTCATTCGCTTTCGTTTAATTACGGCATTCCGTACACCCAGACGGGCGTATTGGCGGAATACGTGCCGAATTCCCAATGGACGTTTTATGCCGGTGTGACGCGCGGCTGGAACCAGTCGCTTGACGATAATAATCCCAATGGGGTCGATTTCCTCGGTGAAGTGGCGTATGCCCCGAGCAGTCAATGGAATTTTGCGGTGAATCTCTCGGTCGGTCCGCAGGACAACTACACCAACAATCCGTATCGCACGGTGGTTGAGCCGCTGATCACCTATGTTCCGCCCATTTTGAATAATAATCTGACATTGATTTCCGATACCACGCTGGGTTATGACGGAATGGGAAATGCGACCAACAGCAGCAGTGCCTGCTGGTTCGGTGAAGCCCTGTATCAGAGCTATGTCATCAACAGCTACCTGACCGCAAGCCTGCGAGAGGAATATTACTATGACGGCGCGGGCTTTACCATCGGCCTGACAACTCCCGGTGTTACCGGAAACTACGGGGATTTGACGGCGGGCGTCAAAATCACACCGTTCCCGAACAGCAATCTTGGGAAGAATTTCTACATCCGTCCCGAGATTCGGGAGGATCTGGCCGATCATGCTGTGCTGACCAACGGCAAGCATTACCAGACGGCCATCGCCGTGGATGCCATTTACACGTTCTGAACTCAATTTTGCGCCCGTATATGGCGGCGGGGCCTCGGAGTTTATCCGCAGGCCCCGCCGCTTTTTCATGAAAGCGTCTATCCTCCTTATCGATCGCTGATCTATGGAGAGCCACGTACCATGTGGATTCCTGCATACGATCTACGATATTTGTCACGGATTTAAGATAGCGGGTTTGATCGAAACGGAGAAACCCCTATCATGGGTTAAAGCGTGACTGTCACGCCGTGACGAAAAGGGGATCATCCATGCCTGAATATCCGGCCGCATCGGCTCCATTTCATATTTTGGTCAAGCCTATCGGCCCCATCTGCAATCTGGATTGCCAATACTGCTTTTATCTCCGCAAGGAGGCATTATTTCCCGATCATCAAGCGGCGGCTGAATTCCGCATGAGTGAATCCATGTTGGAAACCTTTGTCCGGCAACAGATACAAAGTAATCCGGCAAGCCGGGTTGAATTCGCCTGGCAGGGCGGAGAGCCGACGCTGATGGGGCTCGATTTTTTCCGGCGGGCCGTGGAGTTGCAGAAACAGTACTGTCCACCGGGAAAGACAATCACCAACGCGCTTCAGACCAACGGGACTCTTCTCAACGATGAATGGGGAAAATTCCTGGCGGAACATCAATTTCTGGTCGGGCTTTCCATTGACGGACCGCGGGAACTTCACGATCGATACCGGGTGGACCGCGGCGGCAGGCCGACGTTTGACCGGGTCATGAAGGGCCTGAACCTTCTACGCGAGCATGGAGTTGAATTCAACACCCTCACGGTGATTCATCGGGAACTCGCCTATCACCCATTGGAAGTTTATGAATTTTTAGTTGAACATGGAAGCGGCTACATACAGTTCATTCCGCTGGTGGAGCGGATCATGGGCGG
>JAJZNY010000353.1 GCA_021852245.1 Planctomycetota bacterium
AAAGGGAAAAGACGCCCGTCAGGCCCCGGCGACCGTCGAACCTCGGCAAAAACCGACCCGGGACGCTCGCAGATATCGATATGCATCAATATCATGCCGCCACAAAACTTTACATCGCAACCGGCTCAAAAAGGTTTATCGGTTATCGGGGGTGGGCGGGTGGAAAGGCTGCTGGCGGCTTGCCGCAGGCCAAATGATCGGAGACGATATCGAGAAAGTATTCCGCGGATCGGAAGCGAGTGCGCAATTTAATCTGCGTGCCGATTTCGATAGGCGATCTCCGATGCTCGCCAAGGGGTGTTGGCTGGAAAATGTTGGCCAACAGCAGGCGGGAACGATGGGTACAAAATCGTTGTTGGCCAACCGTTGTTCTCACCTCGCTGCGAGCCATGGCTGCCCGGGACTCCAAGATGCTGTTATTCATTGACGAAAGCGGCCACGATCATCGCGAGATGCCCTGCGAAGTGCCCGCGGGCGTGGCAATACCCGAATCCAATCTCTGGAACCTGGTCAAGGCGGTACGAGCCGCCGAGCGGGATTATTTTGGCGACTATCTGCGCAACCTCCGCATAACGGAGTTAAAGGCAAAAAAGCTATTGAAATGAAAGCGATTCCGCAGTGCCGCTCGGCACGTTGACATTGCGGAAGGCGATTTACCAGAACTTGCACATTCCGCGCTGATGAAGGGAATGAGCGCGGCCAAGAAAGGCGGAGATACCGATGCGGTCACTGAGCGGGAACTCGTGGCTTACAGCCGCCAAGTGCTCAGGTTTGTTGACGAGGTCATCAACGTCGCCGCCCGGCATGATGTTCAGGTTATCGCGTCGGTTGTGGATATTAAGTCCCCGCGCCCTGAAACGGGGCTGCTGCGTAAGGATTATGTGTATCTTTTCGAACGGTATTTTTACCTCCTTGAAGGCCGACCGCCGCACGAGCGCGGTTTGGTGGTATTTGACGAGTTGGAGAAGGTCGAAGCAAGAATCCTCATCCAACAGATGGCGGCGTATTTTCTGGGAACAACAACCGGACGCTATCGAAGCGCCAGAATAGTGCCCGAGCCGTTCTTCGTTCACTCCGAGCTGACCACTGGGGTATTCCTCGCAGATTTGGCGGCGTATACGCTTGGGTGGGGCTGGCGACGCCGCCCAATGCCCCACCCGCCTCGTGACGAAATCTCGCCATTTGCCGCCAAACTCGAGGCTATGCAGTTCACAGGCGAGAAACCAAGACTCGATGGTATGGGGAACTGGAAACTGTACGGAATCACCTATCTCGATGACCTGCGAAGCCAATCGAACAGGGAAATTCAGGAAGATTAAAAAAGTAAAGGCAATGACCGGGGCGAACCCCATGTCAAAGCCTCCGATGCAATTTTTACCCTGTAAGGCGCAAAAATCAAGCCAACGGATAATTCCGGAGCAATCGCGGGCTTAGGCGGGCTGCGTCCGCAGAGGCTGCAGGAAAAGAACGCGCCAGAGAAGCGGCATCAGCTGCCGGTGTTGCACACCTCATCCAAAACGCGTTCCTCAACGAAGATTTTCACACCTGCCGAGAGTGCCAGCGCCACGGCATCGCTCGGACGGGAGTCGATTTCAATAATTTGCCCATGCTGCCGGACGACCAGTTTGGCGTAGAAGACACCTTCCTTGAGTTCGTGGATCACCACGTGCTGGAGTTCCCCGCCGAGTTCGGAAATAACATTGCCGAGCAACTGATGCGTGAGCGGCCTCGGGCTGCGGGCCTCGCGGACGCGGTAATCAATCGCCAAGGCCTCCGACTGACCGATGAACATGGGCAGAACGCGGGAGCCGTGACGCTCTTTGAGGAAAATGGTCTGCTGATCGGTGGTTTCGGTGATTACGATGCGGATGAGTTGCATTTCAATCGGCATAACCGATGTCCCCTCGGACGCGATGACTGATAGGTTCATCAACCATGCGGTGAAGCATTTCAGTCACTGCTCACCGCTTCTGAGCATGATACTGGCAGTACAGGCGTTTACGGTAGTCGAACATAAAAAACCCGATACGCGGATGACGGGGTGTAATTAAGGCTGATGGGCGCACTGATCTGCGGCCCCGCCTCAACGCGGATGACGTTGGCACCTTTGCTCAGGTGAAACGGGGCTACGTAAACAGTGCGCGGCAGCATCTGCCAATAGCGGGTGTCGGCCTGCGAACTCGCCGCAATTGCCGCCCCGAGCAGCGACGCACCGAGTCCGGCCAAGGCGACGGTCTGATCGCGGTTATAGGCCCCATATTCCGAGGCCGCAAGACCACCAGCCATCAGTCCCGTGCCCACGACCGCTTTTGCCTCGCGGATGGTATCCATGGTAAGCCAGCGTTTTTCCTGAGCCAGGGCAAGAAGATTGGCCATGGCACTTTGCTGCACACCTCGGACACGGTGGTGATTGTCCCAGACAATCAGCGGTGGCGGCGGCCCCACCTGCCAGGGGGCGGGTGTAAATACCGTCTGCTGCCCATACATGCCGGCGGGTCGGCGCCTCGGGCCGTGGCCATAATCGACAAAGATCAGGGCGTTGGTGCGCGGATTATATATTTTGGCGATCACGGGCGCCAGATCCGGGTCGAGGCTTTGAGCACGCTGAAAATTGGCGCGGGCCAGACGCGGGTGCCCCAATTTCAGATAGCAGAGGCCGAGGCCGAAATAGCCGAGAGTAAAGTTGGAATCTGTGCGGGCAAATCGCTGGGCGGGCGGCATGGAGACATTGGGGTTGCTGTATTTTCTGAGCCGAAAGAGGCTGTTTTG
>JAJZNY010000190.1 GCA_021852245.1 Planctomycetota bacterium
TGTTGAGGACATCCTCATGGGTGAGAGGTTCGAAAAAGAGCAGGTCGGATGTATCGTAGTCGGTGCTGACCGTTTCCGGATTGGAATTGATCATCACGCTTTCAAAACCGAGATCCCGGCAGGCAAAAGCCGCCTGCACGCAGCAATAATCAAACTCAATCCCCTGGCCGATCCGGTTCGGCCCGCCGCCGAGAATGATCACCTTCCGGCGGTCGGAGATGCGCACTTCATCATCCACGGTCGTCTCAACCCGCCCACGAACCATCTTCATCAGCGGTTTTTCATAACTGGAATAATAATAGGGCGTGGCGGCTTCAAATTCGGCGGCGCAGGTGTCCACGAGCTTGTAGACCGGCTCAATGGACAATGATTTTCGCAGTTCACGCACACGCGCGGCTTTCAATCCCCAAACCGTGGCAAGCTGCACATCGGAATAGCCGTACTCCTTCGCCCGTCGCAGCAATTCACCGAAGGCCCCCTGATCGATTGCGGCCAAAGCGCCTTGCGCGGCTGAAACTGCCGTCTGCCGGTTGGAAAGCAGTGCGGCTTCAAAATCCACCAATTCCTTGATCTGCGACAGGAACCACGGATCGATGTTGGTAAGCTGGTAAATCTTCTCAACCGAATACCCCAGCTTCATCGCGTAGCGGATGTAATAGAGCCGCCCCTGCGACGGAACGGAAAGTTTGCGGATGAGTTTTTCCTCCGGCACGGGCCAGACCTGCGCGGCCTCTTCCATGGCGGCGGTGAGGGTGACAAAACTGCCACGGTGCCCAAGCGTCTGTTCCTGCCGGGCGCGGGAGGCGTCATATTCCGCCTGCTCCCGGCGCCACCATTTGTCAATACGATCCAGCCCCAGGCCGAACCGCTTGACCTCCATCGAGCGGATACCTTTCTGCAGCGCCTCCTTGAAGGTACGCCCAATGCTCATCGCCTCGCCGACACTTTTCATCTGCGTGGTGAGCGTTTCATCCGCATCGGGGAATTTTTCAAACGTCCAGCGGGGTATCTTCACCACCACGTAATCGATCGATGGTTCAAAACAGGCCACCGTTTTGCGCGTGATATCGTTGGGCAGTTCGTCGAGTGTATAACCCACAGCCAGCTTGGCGGCGATGCGGGCGATGGGGAATCCCGTCGCCTTACTGGCCAGTGCCGACGACCGCGACACGCGCGGGTTCATCTCCACCACCACCATGTCCCCATTACGCGGATTAATCGCAAATTGAATGTTGGATCCGCCCGTCTCAACTCCGATGGCTCGAATAATGGCGACCGACGCATCGCGCATGCGCTGGTATTCCCGGTCGGTCAGTGTCTGAGCCGGAGCCACGGTGATGCTGTCGCCGGTGTGCACACCCATGGGATCAAAATTTTCAATACTGCAGACGATCACCACGTTGTCGGCCCGATCGCGCATGACCTCGAGTTCATATTCCTTCCAGCCGATGAGCGATTGATCAATCTGTATTTCATTGATCATGGATGCGTCGAGTCCGCGCTGGGCGAGCGTTTCGAATTCCTCCATGTTCCATGCGATGCCCGAACCGGTGCCACCGAGCGTAAATGACGCTCGGATGATGCACGGCAGCCCGGTGGTGGCCACCACCTGTCGGGCTTCATCCAGCGTATAGGCGAGCCCGCTTTTGGGCACCTTCAGGCCGATATCTTCCATGATCCGCTTGAAGATCTTCCGGTCTTCGCCACGATGAATCGCTTCACGGGTGGCACCGATCATGCGGACGCCATATTTTTCCAGCACGCCGGCGTCGGCCAGCGCGACCGACAGGTTCAAACCGGTCTGTCCGCCGAGCGTCGGCAGCAGGGCATCCGGACGTTCTTTTTCGATAATCTTGGTAATCGCTTCAACGGTGAGTGGTTCAATATAGGTGCGGTCGGCCATGTCGGGGTCGGTCATGATGGTGGCGGGATTGGAATTCACCAGAATCACCCGGTATCCCTCTTCCTTGAGTGCCTTGCACGCCTGAGTACCCGAATAATCAAATTCGCATCCCTGTCCGATGACGATCGGGCCTGAACCGATAATCAGAATACTTTTGATGTCCGTCCGCTTGGGCATTGATATGAAACCCCTGAACCAAATTTCATCCTGCGCCGGCCTTAAACCAAAAGCTGCGCAGGCGAAAAGTTTAACGGCTATGAGCAATTTATGCGCGGTGTCCTGCCGCACGCCGTATCGACGGGCGGATCGCCTCCGGCGGCAGCTCTGTCCGCCTGCCGAAGTTCATCCATCGCACTGTCGGTAAACCATCGGCGGTGCAGGCGAAATTCACTCCCCGGCTCCACCAACCGATTCACCACCATCCGTTGCAATACCTGCTTCCGGCATACCCCGGAGCGGCCATCGCAGGCCAGGCATCTATCCCAGAATCGGTCCCACTCCAGAAAGTTTCCAGAGTCGGCACGCCAGCCCGCAACCGCCGAAATTGCGGGAACGGCCAAGGCGCATGGCATCCTGTCGCAGCGATAGAGCGCGAACTTCCACCATGGTTGATTTATGTCGCACAACAAATCACCCTGGAGAGTGCTCGGTCTTTGGCTCCCCGCGCTGCCCCCCACAGCACAGGCCGCCGAGGTTTGCGGGCCGAATATTGTCGACCAGCGTGACTGATCTTGGCAAGCCGCAGTTTACCGACTGTGAGAGCAGACGTTATGACGAGGACATTCATGACGTGTTCTGTAACCGCCACGCACAAATACATGCTTGAGTCAGTGCGGCAGCGAGTGCACCGCAATCATGCCGTTGGCTTTCATGATGATCCGGCCGTCGTGGATTAATTCGGTATGGCCAAGCATAACCCGTACATCATAGAGCACGCCATCAATGGGGATATTCTGAAGATGTATCTTTTCGTTCAACGTTCCGTTGAGGGCAATTTTGCCATCGGGCCGGATGTCGCAAATATCCTCCAATCCCATCAGACACAGAAGCGGTGCCCATGTGCAATGCGATATACCCGAACCTTGGCCGGTAAAATAATAATTTTCATTCCAGGTATGGGAGGCTCGCCAGTTGCGCATAAAAAGCGCCACGCTTTTCGCCGCCACGCTGTTGAGCAATCGGGCTGAGGCGTAACGCTTCAGTCCCTGGAACAGCAGATAATTGGTGGCCGCCCAGATTTTTCCGCGCCAGTAACTCTGCTGCTTAAACGTCGGGCTATCCCGGGGAGTGGTGGGAAATACATAATGACCCCAGAATTTACGCCGACTCTGCAGGACTGCCAGCATTTTTGCGGCCATGGCCTTGGTGGGTGCTCCGATGATCATGGGGTAGAAATTCGTGGGGGAAATCTGCGTGGAGAAAATGCGTTTGGATGCGCCCGCCGGTTGCCATCGCAACTGCACCATGGCTCCACCTCGCAGGCGTCGATATTCCAGTTTGATCGCATAGGCATGGCCTGCCCGAAGGTGAATAACCGGACCGACGTAGCGGGTTACGGATTTGACCTTCCAATGATTGATCAGCAGTTTTCCATTTATCCATAACCTGGCACCCGCGATAGATGGCAGGAAGCCCGGCGGTGAGGTGAGCACAAAGGGGTATGTGAGATTAAGAATCAGACGGTAATTTCCGGTGGTATGCGGCGTGAGAAAGCCCCGCCATCGCACGGTCATGGGCGAATGTGACATTTGCCCCCCAAAGGCCGGAGCAGGTGGAAACGAAAACCAGTTGAAATCCACTGCCTGATCCACGCGCGTCAGCAGCAGATGGTTAAAATCGGTGCCTCGATAATACTGACCTTCAATACCCGGTTTGCCGTCGGCCAGGCTGTAATCCCTGCAGGGAATGGGCAGGTCCGCCGCCTGCGGCTTTAGGAAGCGGTTCTCATACATACCCACCTTTGGATTCCACAGCAAACGGTTGATGCGACGGATCATCGCCTGCTTCTGCCTCAGAAAATGGGCCGCGCTTTCCGGCTTTCCAATTGCGGCAGCAATGCGAGCTAGATATCCGGCATCCGCAGCCCAGAGACTGTTAAGGCCGACGTCATCAAGTTCCATGGTTTGAGTCGTGGGATCAATGCGGGCATTGTCATACATGGGGCTGTCGTCCATGCCGCTCTCCGGGGCGTTGCGATACCCCAGCAAACCATTTTTGTCGACATCACGAAATGGCAAGCCGGTCGCGGGATTGGTGGAGAACCACCAGTTGTGCCATTTCACCAGCTTGGGATAAATCGCCCGTAGAAAGCCAATATCCGGATCGCGCTGATAAAGCTTCCAGACACACATTGCGGAGATCGGAGGCTGGGCGCGATTCGGCGTTCCAGGACCATTTCCGAAATAGTTCTGTAACATACCGCTTGCGAGTTGACCTGCGAATACGAGACGAATGGTCTGTCGACTCCGGTAAGGATGGGCAATGGCCCCCTGCAGGGCCGCAAAAAAGCTATCCCATTCAAACACCATCTGTCCCCCCGACAAACTCAACCTCCGCATGGCCACATATCCGGTGATCTTGGTGTGCGGGCTGTAGATACGGGCAAAACTTAAATCGCGGTTAATCGGCTTAAGGAAATTGCCCCAACTTCCGCGGGCGACAACACGCGTGGCATCGTAGCGACGACGGGCGGCGGCGATAATGGCGGGGGCGTCTTTGACATTCCTCAGCGAGCCGATTCCGGCGGCAAAATAAATGCTTACATCGGGCTTTAGATTAAATACCAACGCACTGTAGGCCCCCGTGCGAGCGGCGCTGCCACTATCGTTCTGTACGTGCTTCGCCAAAGCCGCATGATGGGAGGCACTGATTTCGACTCTCGGGATTGGGTTTGTAACCATCTGCCAGCGGGCGACAACTTTGCCGTCCTGCATTCCAGCACCATTCATTCGGTCGCCAGTTACGAAATATCGAGTCGGAAACTCAGGCCAGGATGGGGTGGCTTCCAATGCAATTCGTATCGGCCGGGAAGATTTCAGTTGCCCGACAATCGATGTGCCGGTCCGGCTCCAACGAAGTTGCACGCGTGCCGCGCCCGCCTGCCAAATCAGACGGTTGTACCAGCCACCGGCCGCCCAAGGTCCGTACCCTTTCATGTCCGCCACAAAAGCGCGATAACCATCCCGCAAGTGCCCGTTTTGAAGCCAGCCGATACGCAATAAAAATGCGGCGTGCTGATTCACAACAAAAACGATACCGTTCGGCGCCCCCGGATAAAACGGACCGATTTGAACGCTCTGTCCCGCCCGGACGTGGACCGGGGCCGTGCCGGAAGGAGCTGCCCCACCGGTCGAATCTACGCTGGCCGCAAAAGTGTTTTGCGAATACCCGGACAACCCGCCGGGCAAAACGAACACCAGCAGGCCCAACATCGTTACTCGTGCAATCCGGGATATCATAACGGACTCCGATTCTTTATTGGCCCTGAAAATCAACCGATATGTCCGGCTTTACGCAACACACTCGACGGCCAAGAGAGCATCTTACAGTCCATACTGACATCTGCCATTCCAGATGGACGTGAATAACCATACATTCCGCGTTCCGCACACCTTATCCGCAGGCGCAGCCGCCCGCCGCACCCACGCGGGTGAATTCCCTTTGAGTGAAGTTGACGAAACCGGAGAAAAGGTATAGCATTAAACTAAATGGTGGTGCGATTGGTTTTTTAAGGAGTTCGCCATGTCAACAAAAATTTATGTCGTGTTTTACAGTATGTACGGCCACATCTGGCAGATGGCGGAAGCCATTGCCGCAGGGGCACGCGAAGTTGGCGGGACGGATGTGAAGGTATTCCGCGTGCCGGAAACCATCCCTGCCGATGTTCTTGAAAAGCATGGCGCTGCGGCGGCACAAAAAGCCTTCGCTCACATCCCCGTCATCAATCCATCCCAACTTACCGAAGCGGACGCCATCATTTTCGGCACGCCGACGCGATTCGGAAATATGGCCGGACAGATGCGAACTTTTTTGGATCAGACCGGCCAGATATGGGCGACCGGCGGATTGATCGGCAAGGTTGGCAGCGTGTTTACCAGCACGGCATCGCAGCATGGCGGCCAGGAAACCACCATTACCAGTTTTCATACCACGCTCCTGCATCATGGCATGGTGATTGTGGGTGTGCCTTATTCCGAGCAGAAACTGCTGGCCATGGATCAGGTCACCGGCGGAACGCCCTACGGTGCTACCACCCTCGCCGGCGCAAAGGGTGACCGCAGTCCCAGCGAGAATGAATTGGCCATTGCCCGCTTCCAAGGGAAGCATGTAGCGCAGATTACGGCCAAACTGGCGGCAAAATAAAGCGGAGAACGGGTGGTGCCGTCGGTGGACCGTCAGCTCGCCTCGATGGATCGGCGGATTTCCGGATTCAGCCATATCTTGGACCACGCCGGTGTGATGCCGATCATATCGAGCACGATCAGATAGGTGATCGGATCGTGCAGAATCTCGAGGGATGCGCCCGGTTGCAGCAATTCTTCCGTTTTGATTCCCTCCCCCCGCTTGGCGAGCTCCGTAAGAATCTGCGCCGCCGGCGCCGGGTTGAACTCTTTGATGGACCGGTACACCCGCAACTGAATGGCCGCCCGCGCCAGAATTCGGGCCCAATAAACTGGCAGGCGCATGAGAATTCCCACCGGGGCATCATCATGGAGCAGGTCGAGTCCTATCGGAACGTAAAAAAAGGGGACCATCTTTGGCTGCCGGATAATATCCGCCGGCGGTTTATGCTGAGCGCCTTGATAAAGAAACAACCCCGTTTGATATTCCGACCGAAACGCCCACCCCACCATGCCCAGATAGATGCCATAGATCAGCAAAAGCAGAATCACCGCCAGTGCATCCCGCTGTGCGTGAGTTGTGGTGGCAATGACAAATACGACCAGCAGATAACCGAAACAGATCGCGATGACAAAACCGATCAGCGGCATGAGCAACATACCCACCGCACCAAAAACGGCGCGGGCGATAACGCCCCCGACCAATCTCCGACGTCGAAGAGCCATCCGCCGCAGCCAGAACTCAAGTTGTAATGGCGCCGAATTTTGCTCCATGCGAATCCCCTCGTCGATACGCTAAACGGGGTCGGGTGTAATGCCGCAATCCAGCAGGACCTGATCGACAATTTTTCGCTGATCGGTACCGAACCAAACGCGAGATCCGTCCGCCTTCATGTCCACCCAGCCGAGTTGCCGCAGATATGCCAGCGTCGGAATAACCGCATTGAGCAGGGTCTGATCCAGCGGCAAATCGTTTACCTCAACTCCGTGCTGATGTTTGGCCAGATGAATTAATATCTGCGCGGCCGCCATCATATTGGCCGTAGAAGAGAGCGTGGCAAGAGTCTGCTGCTGCGGATGGGCGCGGGCGACCATGCGCGGGCCGATGAAAAACGGCCTTACAAACCACATATCCTCGCTGATATCATCGCCTGCAAGGTTGAGGCCCAAGGCCGCAAAACTCTGCAGATCAATCTGAGCGTTATCCATGTAGAGAATTTTCTCGCCCCGGCTATCGGTCCGGACAATAATCGGCTGGGCATCCAACTGATTCTTCTCACGCAGATATAAAAGGGGCAGCATGATGGCCGCACCCACGATGAAAAAAAATATCCACCAGAGATGGACCCATCCAAGGGTGGCGGCTATGGAGTTCCAGATGAAATATAATACCGTTCCGAGAAAAATCGGTGCGATCAGGCTCAGCGCAAGGCCCAGATAGAACCGGACGCGCAGTTCACGGCGGCGTTTTTCCTGCCGCTGCTTGAGCAGGTCGATCACCTTATGAGTCGCCAGCCGCCATTTTTCTTCTGACATCTTGGGTATTGTCCACGCAAGATCAGAGCGGGTCAATTGCCGGGGTCGGCAGTCCAAGACGGTTTCAGGTGGATAAAAAGGATGACGGAAGGAGCCGCCGGGCCGCGGTCCGGCGGATATTCGCCGCCGATGTCGCGATACGGATCGTCAGCAGCAATAGTCGACGGCGCGGGCAAGCACCGAACGCAATTCCTGCCGGGGGACAATCCGATCCACGAATCCTTTTTCCTGCAGAAATTCCGCCCGCTGGAATCCTTCCGGCAGTTCCATGCGAATCGTATTGGCAATGGTGCGCGGACCCGCAAAGCCGATCATCGCACCGGGCTCGGCATAAATAATATCGCCGAGCATGGCGAAACTCGCCGTCACGCCGCCGGTCGTCGGATCGGTGAGCAAGCTGATATAAAGCAGACCTGCGGCTGCGTGGCGGGCCAGGGCTGCGGATGTCTTGGCCATCTGCATGAGACTCAGAGTGCTTTCCTGCATGCGGGCTCCGCCCGAACAGGAGACGATGATGAGAGGAAGCCGCGATTCAGTCGCCGTTTCAATGGCACGGGTAAGTTTTTCACCGACGACGGTTCCCATGGATCCGGCAAGGAACGAAAAATCCAATACCGCCAGCACCACACGCCGGCCTTTGATGTGCGCCAGACCGCTGATCAGGGCATCGCCGGCGCCGGTCGCCTCGCGGGCCTCGCGCAGTTGCTGGGCATAAGCTTTTTTCGCCTTGAAGTTCAGGGGATCGGAGGCCTTGAGCCCGGCATCCCGTTCCTCAAAACTGCCCGGGTCTGCAAGAATATCAATCCGCTGTCTTGCCGTAACGCGAAAATGGTGGCCGCAATAAGGACAGCAATGAAGGTGTTCCTCCATTTCCTTGCGGTACACCATCCGGGCACATCCGGGGCATCCCAGCCACAAGCCGGCGGGTACGTTTACATTTTTTCTTGTTGCGGTAAATCTCATTTTTGTATCGGGGATCACTTCTGTTAATTCAGCCATGAATGTCTTCGTCCTTATGCAAGCTCCGCATCATCCGTGAACACTTGATGATTCAACCATGATCGAACCAAAGCTGAGCTTGGTGGGTGGTTGGTGCACCCAGCCCCACGCTCCTTACCACCCACCGCCGCATGCCGATCCATATTACGCACAAGCAGCCGTGTGATCTGAAAGCAAGAGATATGATAAACTTTTGTAAAGGCAGTAGCAAGCCCTTTGTTTCGTCGGGTCTGAACTTAGAATAATCCGCCATAAATTAAACGTAACAGCATATAAAACATATACTTCCATACATATTCCAACGAACGCCTTACGGCACGATCGAGCTTGGCGGTGGCATGAAACTGACTCAGGCTCCCGACTGTCAGGCAGAGTTATAGGCCGCAAAGTGGAATGGTTATAAGACTTTGACCGGTCAATAACCCTGTGCCTAAGGCAGGCGCCGATGCCCAAAACGAGTATCAGCCGTAAATCCATCGCCTCGCTAAAGTGATCAATCCGAGATATAATGAAGAGGCACGGTATAGCAGGAGTTGCGGCCTTGAAATGGTCAGACGCAAAACTCGACGAATTGGCCCGCCAGTTGGCATACACTCCGGCGGTCAAACGTCGGCAGCAACTCGACGCCGCCCTCGAACTTCTCTCTGAAATTGACCCCGAAGAACAGTATCCGTGGGATTACATCCAGTACAAAATTACCGGCTACAAAGCACGCGAGGATTCGCACATTACGCTCTCCGGGCGTGGACTGCTGGCGGACCTGCCGAGCCTGATTGAATACATCTCATCCACCATCGACATTAAGGCATCAGATGCCAGCGAAAAGATTCTCACACTTGATGAAGTAACGACTGAATTCGGCGTGTCCAGCAAGACCATCCAGCGCTGGCGTCGGCAGGGTCTGCCGGCCATGCGGTATGTCTTTGCGGATGGGGTGCGGCGCGTCGGTTTTCGTCAATCTCAGGTGGCCACGTTCAGTCAACGCCATGCCCGACGACTGGCGGATGCCGCCCGGTACCGTCAGATACCGGAGATTGAAAAAGAGCAGATCATCGCCCGCGCCCGGCGGATGTCCACGAAGTGCCACTGCTGCCTGAAACTGATTTCCCGCCGCATTGCCCGGCGAACGGGAAGAAGCCCCGAAACGATCCGTGATATTATCCGGCGGCATGATGCCGAAAACCCCGCCGAGGCGATATTTACGGAATCTCCCGCCCGCCTCACTGATGCCGACCGACAGATCATTTCGGAATGTTTCCGGCGCGGCATATCGGTGGACTGCCTGGCCAAGCGGTATTGCCGCACCCCCGAAAGTATTGAAAAAATTGTATCGCAGCAGCGGGCCGACCGGATCAAGTCGATCCCCATCAAATTTGTTCACAACCCGCTCTTTGAGCATGCCGATGCGGATAAGATCATTCTCCGTGAATTGCCGGCCGAAGCGAGGCAGGCCGCCGCCAATGAACCGCTGGAGGAAGGTCAGCAGCAATATCTGCTCCGCCGGCCGGGGAATTTGCCCCCGTATCTTCAGGATGCCTTCCGCCAGCCGATCATGCCCCAGCCGCTGGTGATTGATGCCTTCCGCCGCATGAACTATCTGCGGTTCAAGGCATGGCGCCTGCAGTTGGATATCGACCCGCTCAACGCCGCCGAGGCTGATCTGGAGCGTGTTGAATCGCTGCTCGCGGAGGCGGAGAGCATCCGCAATCTTATCCTGCAGTCGCATCTGCGCATTGTGGTGCTGGTGGCGAGGAAACACTGCCAGAGTAATGAAAATTTACTTGAATTGATCTCCGATGGAAACCTCTGGCTGATGCGGGCCGCTGACTCGTATGACTTTTCGCGTAACGTCCGCTTCAGCACGTATCTCTCATACGCCCTGATGAAGAATTATGCCCATCGATTCGGAACTCCCACAACGGGGGCCAACCGCCTGCTCATTTCGCAGGATGACCTGCTGGACCAACTCGGCGCTCCGGCCCAGCAGAGCGTGCCCGATGCGGTCGATATGCTGCTGATGCAGGGTAAGCTGGTTGACGCCCTGGCTCAGCTGCCTCAGCGCGAGCGGACGCTTCTGGCCCTGCACTACGGGCTCGAGGCGGGTTCGCCGCCGGAAAGTCTTACCCAGATTGCCGAGCGATTCGGTGTTACCAAGGCCCGCGTGCGGCAGATTGAAGTCAAAGCCCTGGCCAAGCTGCGGTCGATCCTGGAAAACCGTGCCGAGGCAGATCACGAAGTGATGGAAAAACTCGCTTCCGTCCCATCCCGAACGATCCGAACCGACATACCCGGTACGATTTAATATTTCATGCCGCTTTGCACAGGACGATGATCCCCTCATCTCGGGGAAACGCGTTTATCACGTTATGGATATCATACCGCCGGGTTGAATCACCGCGATTTCGAGGCCGGGGAATAGCTGTCGCAGAGAGTCCGAGAGCGAGTGGAGAACGGGTGTTTCCGATTCCCCATGGCCGAGCAGCAGGACATGGATTCCGGCGGCGCGATAGGCGAGCAGGTCGTGGTGTTTGAGCTCGCCGGTAATCAGCACATCGAACGGCACTTTCCGCCGCGCCTCCAGCGCCAGTTTTCCACCACTGCCGGCGACGATGGCGCAAGTGCGAACCTGCGCGGACGCGGAGCCGGTGATCTGCACCAACGGCAGCCGCAGGCGTTTTTTGGCAATCCGGGCCAATTCGCTCAGCGTCGTGAGTTCGGGCAGTGTCCCGATCCGCCCCATGCCGGGATGGGTGGATGGGTTGGCCATGGGGATGACATCGAAGGCGGGTTCCTCGTAGGGATGCGCCCCTCTTAATGCCGCTATGGCTTGCGAGAGTACCGTCTGATGAACGACCGTTTCCCAGCGAATCTCCGGCACGACTTCAAGCCGCCCTTTTTCGCCCACGGCCGGATGAGTCGTTTCATCACCACGGAAGGTACCGTGCCCGGGCGTATGAAAACTGCAGCAGGTGTAGCGGCTGTTTTTGCCGATATGGCCCGCACCGGCCTCGAATACGGCAGCGGCGAGTTTTTCGACCGCGTCGGACGGCACAAAGGTTATGAGCTTAAACTGCGGATCGATCTCGCGCCCCGGCTGCATGGATCGCTCCACATGAATTCCCAGGGCCGCAGCGAGGGCATCGTTGGTTCCCCCCTCAGCCACATCCAGCGCCGTATGCGGCGAATAAATCGCCACACCGTGGCGAAAGAGATCCATGGCCAGTGATGCAGGCATGCAGTCACGTGGCACCAGCGTGCGGATCGGATCGAAGATCGGCGGATGGTAGCAGATGAGAAGATCCGTTCTCTGTTTCCGGCACTGCTCGTACACCTCCTCGGTGAGGTCCAGCGCGATCAGGATGCGCCGAACCGGCCCATCGGGATCCGGCGCCGCCAGAAGTCCCACGTGATCCCACGGCTCGGCGTATGCCGGTGGGGCGATCTTTTCGAGTTGGGCCACAACATCTGAGAGCTTCGGCGGGCGGGCGTTGGAACGCGCCGCCGGGTTACGGGATTTATGAGGCATCGGACTGCTCCAATATCTGATGGATACGCCGGCGCAGGAGGCCGGAGAGTTCACCCGGCGCCCCGCTGCCGATGACATGCTGTTCCACCCGGCAAACCGGCATGACGCCCATGATCACGTTGGTGAGGAAAACCTCGCGAGCATCAAGCAGATCACGGATATGAAGCGGTTTTTCCTCCAGCGGCAGTCCCATTTCACGGGCGGTATCGATGACCAGACGCCGGGCGATTCCCGGCAGCACAAGGCGGAACTGCGGGAATTTGTCCCACATCAGCGGGGGCGTGCGGATGGTGCCGTCCTGCGATACCAGAAAAATATTACTGATCGATCCCTCGGCAAGCTGCTTATCCACTTCGGTAAACCAGATGGACTCCCCGGCCCGGGCGGTGCGGGCTTTCTGCAGCGACATCATCCGATCGAGGTAGCTGATGGTTTTATGGCCGCAGGTTACCGACCGCGGGTTTTGAAACAGTTCAGAGATCACCACATGCATGCCGGATTGATAAAGTTCCTCGGGGCGCGGAACCCACGGGGCGGCGGTGATCAGGACGGTGGGCGTCGGTTCGGCATCGGGATCGACCGGGCCGGTGGAAATGGTGAGCCGCACCCGCGCATCGGAAAGCCCACGGGCTTGAAGCAATTCGGCGATGGCATCGCTTATGACGGTTTCATCGAGGTGCAGTTCCAGTCCGATCGCCTCAGCGCTGGTATTAAGCCGCGCAATATGGGCGCCGGTCAGTACGCCCTTTCCGCCGTGCGCCCGCATGGTTTCAAAAAGGCCCACGCCATGGAGAAAGCCGCTGTCGGATACCGAGAGCCGCGCCGATTCGGCATCCACGATTTGGCCATTGAGATATATCACATTTTGGGTATCCGTCATTCATCCACATCCACATCAAATTCCATACATCATCAATCCCGGCAGGATACCATGTCCTGCAACCGATTCGCCAGCGCCATGAAGTCCTCCGCCGATAATTCACCCGCACGCCGTTTGAGCCATGGCGAATCATCGGCTTTGAACGCCTCGCGCGGAATACGGCCCTGAAAACTGTGCCGCAGTGCGTTGCCGATGGTTTGCCGTCGATGCGAAAACATCTGCGACACAACGGATTCCATAAAGGCGTAATCGCGGATGGCGGCGGCCCGCTCGGGCCGGGGGAGCAGTTGCACGAGCGCCGAATCAATCTGTGGCGGCGGCCAGAAATGGCCGGGAGGAATGGTGGTGATCAATCGTGCATCGGCGATGGCGGCGATCATGACCGTCAGGGCCCCATAATCGGGGTGATCGGGTGCGGCGGTCATGCGCCGGGCAACTTCCAGTTGAACCGTGAAAGTGAAACTGCGGAATGGGATGCCGTCGGGCTGGCCGTGCAGATGTCGCCACAACAGGGAAAGCAGAACCACTATCAGCGGACTGGCGATGTTGTAGGGAAGGTTGGCCGCCAGTTTTACATTCCGTCCGACGGACAATGCCGAAAGCGTTTCATGCACCTCGTTGGAGAGCCGATGTTTGCCGTCCAAGGCGTCGGCGCAGAGCCAGGTGATATTGGTGCAGTCAGAGAGGGCCGCCTTGGCCGCCGGAAGAAGTTGACGATCGATATCAACCGCCAGCACATGAGCGGCCTGTTGGGCCAGGAGGCGTGTGAGGTTGCCGGGCCCGGGACCGATTTCCAGAATCAGATCGTCACCGGTAATTTCGGCGCATCGGACAATCGCCTCGAGCGTGCGCGGTTCAATCATGAAATTCTGGCCGAAACGATGGCGGGGGCGGATACCGGCACTCCCGAGTACCTGCATGATGGACGCGT
>JAJZNY010000384.1 GCA_021852245.1 Planctomycetota bacterium
GCAACTTCGCGTAAATACGCTCAGCGTTGTATTTGGCCAGCGGAAGATATTCCATCATCAATAAGTTACGAAGTGCATCGGTAGGCTTCGCCTTGAAGCTGATCCAGACTTCGTTGATGTCCTGCGCAACCGCAGTCGTGGTGGTTCGAGTTTTAGCCATGCGGGTCACTCCTTGACCATAACCTTGCGGGCCGCTCTACACATTGGCGTCCCAAATCTACCGCCTCTCACCTCCGGCGAAAAACCATCCATGCAATCCGCCTTTGTGCGATCCGACCTGCCATAAAAGATTATACGCCATCGGCAGCACGAGGTGAATAAACATTTTTCGAGGTTGGAGCGAGCTCAATGGGCGCCCGATCAAAATCCATTTACCTCGGGCACATTCGACTGATATGTCGATGTCACACGCCAGCATATCGACTCCGTTCGACAGCCCGGCCTGGGCTTAAGTCCTGATCAAAAACAGCCACGCATTTTCATCAGCCCCTGACACCGCATCCTCACTGATCTTTTCATATTCGCCGGAGGCCGATCTATTTCAAACTCCGTCCAACTAGGTAAAAATTTGCTGCAGCGAGATGCGCTACGATAAAAACGCCGCTGATCATCTGGATAAGTTTACCCTTTCAAAACAAATTCGCAAGTGCATATACATCGTGCATCGCAAACTCTGATTTGGTCGGCACGCTATCGCCAGGATATGTTGGAATTTTATCGTGGTATCATCGCCTCCAGCGGGCGCCTGTCCGCTGGGGCGAAATCAATCCATTCACGGCTAAGCCTGACGCATCTTACGGCCGTGGGCCGGGAGAGCCCGAGAGGTGCGAGCGGCTCGCCGAGCCCGCCCAGGACAGGACACTAAACAAGCGTTACAATTTGAACCTAGAAGTTAAAGTATGGCGTCGAAAATATTAAATTTTCAAGGAGTACCCTATGGCGGAAAAAACCATCACGGTCACGTCACCAAAACTCAATGATGGAGAACCAAAACAAAAATCACCCGAGGCGAAAGGAATTTCACGCCGTTCGGTGCTTGCCGCCGGAGCAGCCGCCGTTCTGGTTCGCAAGCGCGGTCGCACACCGCATCGAACCGCTTTGATGCAATGGGCGGATGAAAAGGGACCTGATTATGGTATCTCGGCGGACGCCATCCGGAAGGCCCGCCGCCGTGCCGCCGAATTGGTATCCAAGATGACCGTTGCCGAAAAAATCAGTCAGCTTGGATACATGGCCCCGGCCATTCCGCGTATCGGCTTACCCGCCTACGACTATTACTCCGGCGAAGCCCTTCACGGTCTTGTGACCGGCCCACCGGTCACCGCCTTCCCGCTTCCTCTCGCCCTGGCAAACGCTTGGAATCCTGATCTCCAATACCGAATTTACACGGCGGTTTCAGATGAAGCTCGCGGCTATCACAAAAAATACAATCGCGGTCTGGCCTATTATTCACCCCAGACCCTCAACATGGCCCGCGATCCGCGATGGGGCCGCATCGAAGAGACACTCGGTGAAGACCCGTTGCTGGTCTCGACCCTCGCTGTGCAGGTGATCCGTGGCATTCAGGGGCCGAGCAGAAAATACCTCAAAATGACGGCGTGCATCAAGCATTTTATCTGCAATGGTACGGATGATGACCGCCATTATATTTCCGAAACTGTAGATCCGCGCAGCTTCTGGGAATATTACACACGGGCCTTTGAGGCGTGTGTGCGGGAAGGTAAATCCTTTACGCTTATGTCTTCCTACAACGCCGTCAATGGAATTCCAACTTCATGCAACCGCACGCTGCTTACCGATATTCTCCGGCGGCGTTGGGGATTCAGGGGATATGTCGCTTCCGACTGCGACGCCGTTGCGGACATCTGCCGTGCTCACCACTTCGTGCCTACATTTCATGAGGCAGCGGCATTGGCGCTCAACGCCGGGTGCGATTCCAATTGTGGTTACACTTATCAAAAATACACCGCCAAGGCGCTGGCCGACGAACTGGTATCTCTTGATACGATTGATCGTGCGGTGGCACGCGTGCTGACCGGCCGATTTCTGTTCGGCGAATTCGATCCGCCGGACGCGTGTCCATACAACAAGATCGGTTTCGATGTGGTGGCGTCGCCCGCCCACGCAGCCTTGGCTTTGGAAGCGGCTCGGCAATCCATCGTCCTCCTGAAGAATGATGGCATCCTGCCTCTGGATAAAAATAAGACCAAGCGCATTGCCGTCATCGGCCCCACGGCCCTTCAGGCTCACCTCGGCGGATACAGTGGCAATCCGGCGCATCGTGTATCGCCACTAGAGGGAATTGCCAGCGCGCTTGGAGCGCACGCCTCGTCCGTACCCGGCATCCGTGCATCCGATTTCGTCAGCGCATCTCCGAATGTCCAAAGACAGTCGTGTTCCGAAGGCGGCCTGAATATCTGCAAGTTGAACAATGGTAGTTGGCTGGAACTGCCGGCCACTGATATCACAGGAAAGACGGCACTTCTTGCACGCGTTGCCAGCAACGGTCCCGGCGGACGACTTGAGGTTCATATTGATTCCCGCCACGGCCCGGTGATCGCCCACTTCGATGTCAAGAACACGGGGTGGGGGCAGAATTGGGTCACGCTGCATAGCCAGTTGAAGGCCGCCAGCGGCAAACATAAGCTGTTTCTTACCTGCAGCGGCGATGGCAAAGCGCTCTTCAACCTTGAATGGATCGCATTTACACCCATCGTCTATCAACACCATGGCATGACTCCGGCTACGGTCATCTGCGA
>JAJZNY010000182.1 GCA_021852245.1 Planctomycetota bacterium
GGTCATCGAGTTCCGGCTCAATCATCTACTGGTTGCGAGGCGGGATTTCAGAACGGCACGGCGACTTTCATCGCATAACATCACGGCACTGAACAACTCGGCCGTCATTAACTTCGAGATTCACCGCCAGCCGCGGGCGTTACTTCTCTTCAGCAGGGCGCTGGCCATTGACAGCGGGAATCGTCAGGTGCTTGATAACATTTATGCGGCACTGAGAGCGTACAAGGGGGATCGTCAGGCGCTCCTGTTCAAAAATCTGCGACGCAGTTTTACATCTGCGGACCGGGAAATGGAAAAACGAATGGCCCGCCGGGGGCTTTACCGGGTGGGCGGAACCTGGGTGAATGCCAAAATTTATAAAATCATGGCAATCAAGCTCGCGGTATTCAAACAGAAAAAGCAGGCACTCCAGGCCAGCTATGACAGTACCGTGCTGGCACTGAAATCCGTATTGGAGCAGATTCACCAGACCGACGCTCAAATTACCAGTATTAAAAATGCCATAGGAACGCTGGAGACGCAGCAGGTGATTAACGCGTACCAGTACAACTATTACGACTACGGCACCCAAGCCGCCCTGAACGTGTACATGGCGAATCTGGCCCAAGCCCAATCGCAAAAGTTAAAGCTGGAAAACCAGCGTATTTCGATTTTGGCCGGCCTCGCGAGCATCCGCTCTCAGGCCAGGGCGCTGCAGAAATCGGGCCCCGGGATAGCGCTGAGCGGACGCCAAGTTCTGTTGTTTCCCAGAAAGTTTCAGCCAACGCCCGAACCGCTGCAGCTTCCACTGCATCCACTCGGTCACCGGGCGGGTTTGAGCGTAAACCCTGAGAAACCATGATTCAGCGACGCTTTTTCCTGATACCGGGTACCATCTTGAAGAGGTTCACTCGCCGGTGTCTTCAGCCTTGGGGGCGCCACCTATTCCAGAATGATTTTTGAAGACGCTGCGGCCACTGCCTTGGAATCGTCGCCACCTGCCGGTTCCGACACGCCCTTGTTGATGGCTTCCTGAACTTTGCGCATCAAATCGGAGTAATCCGTCTGGGCAGCCATCAGCTTTTGAATCAGGGGATGAATCGCCATACTCTGTTGAAGGGATTGATACTTCTGCTTCTCCGCGACCTCAATGGGCTGCATGGTCGCTTCTTTCATCGCCAGCGTTTCCATCAACTGTTCAAATTCAGAGAGCAACCCTTTCGCGGTTACATCCAGATCAATTTGAGCGGTCACCTCACGAAATGTTTTAACTGCTTCCTGACGGCCTATTAATGTTCCAAGCCGCTGAGCTTCATCAAGTAACATCTGAACATCTGACATACTTCGCAATTCTCCTAAAGCTACGAACCAGGGTTGGGAGTATACGCCTTTGCCGGGCGTTTGAACAACATCGCCCTCTCCGACCTTCGGTGCTGTTGCGTCGTTTTGTTTGCACGACTGTTTTGATATCTGCGTGTCCGCCGTGATTGCCACGTTCTCATGAGCGGCGAATCGCTTGCTCGGATATCTGACGCTTTGAAGCGTGGTCTCGGCTTCCAAACTTCCGAGCATCTGAAAAATTCGCGGATTGTCGCTCTCCGAGTGTTGCTATCCACTTATGAAGTAAGGATATGGGAACGACGGTTCGGACAATTTCTTTGTAACCCATATGCGTGTATAATCTCGTCGCTAGGGCCACTACGGGTTGTGGTTGGGCGTAAGCGATGGTTAGACGCACGGCGCCCAATTCACGCCAAAGTGTGCCGATCAACCAGTGCGACTGGGTGGGTGATTGAACGTAACCCGAGATCATTTTTGCCCGGGTGTTCGACAGACAAGGAGGTCCGGCCGGTGAAATTATTATCCCTTGAACTCGCAGGCTTCAAATCATTTGCAGATCCGACGGTATTCCAATTTGATTCCGGCATTACCGGGATTGTCGGCCCCAATGGTTGCGGCAAATCCAACGTCGTCGACGCCGTGAAATGGGTGCTCGGAGAAATGTCCGCCAAAAGCCTGCGCGGCGATGGCATGCTCGATGTCATTTTCAATGGCTCTTCCACCCGAAAACCTCTCGGCATGGCGGAAGTTTCCCTGACTTTCAGCAATGAAGATCGTCGTCTGCCGGTGGATGAACCACAGGTAAAAATTACGCGGCGGCTCTATCGCGACGGCACTTCGGAATATCTGGTAAACAACCGGGATGCTCGTCTGCGTGATATCCGTGAAATGTTCCTTGACACCGGCGTGGGTGTGGATGCCTACTCCCTCATCGAGCAGGGGCGCATCAGTGCACTGCTCGAAGCCAACAGCATTGACCGGCGGGAAATATTTGAAGAAGCGGCTGGCATATCGCGATTCAAAGCCCGCAAAAAGGAAACCCTTCGGCGGTTGGAAAAAACCGATCAAAATCTGGCGCAGACTCAGCTGGTGCTCGACGAAGTGAACCGGCAGTTGCGCAGCATCAAGGTTCAGGCGGGAAAAGCGCGGAATTATAAAGAATATGAATCCCGCCTCAACGAACTCAGGAAAGCGGAAGCCCTTTATGAATTCCATCAGATGCATCATCGCCTTTCGGAACTCAACAATGATCATGCGGACGCCGTTGACCTGCACGCCTCCACCCGCCGATCGCATGAATCTCGTCAAGCCGTATTGAGTGATCTGCAACTTGAATTCAGCGCCGTGCAGGATTCCGTCCGGCAGGCTGAAAAAGCCTTATCCGAGACGGAAAACCGCAGGCAGTCTCTGCTGCAGCAAGCGGATTTTTCACATC
>JAJZNY010000324.1 GCA_021852245.1 Planctomycetota bacterium
GTTTGAGAACGGGATGAAGCTGATTTTTTTCATGCAGGAACAATTTTTGGCCAATCGCGGACAGCGCCTCAACGATAATCAACCATGGCATGACACCAACGTACAGCAGCACCCCAAAGCCGACGGCTTTTAATTTCCCCGGCCCCCCAATCCCCAGACCGCGGCGCCCGTCGGCAAATCGTTGGCTCACCGCCAGTATGATGAACAGGGCGGCCATGACATCCATCAGGCTGCTCAGGATATCAACTCGCTTGATCACAGAACGCAATAGAATGGGTATCGCCAAAGCCACAAACAGGGTGGCGATAAGCTCAATCGCGGTAAGACGGTTCGGACGTTGGGGGGCGTTATCCAGCTTGTGCGGTGAAAATACCTTAAGTTTGAGTAAGATACTGACGGATACCGCCAAGACGGCGGCAGGGAACAGGATATTACTCAAAGAAACCAACAGCGACTCCGGTAAAAAGGAACTCAAACTGAATATATTGGAAAAAATCGTAAATACCAAGAAGCAGGAAATAGCCGCCGCTCGCCAGGTTACTCCGCTGACCGAACTCCAAGCCATGTATCGGGATTGCATGCCGGTGCGGAATTTTTTCTCAGCTGTCACGCAGGAACCGAAAGGGTTGGTGAATGTCATTGCCGAGGTAAAAAAAGCGTCACCATCAGCCGGTGTCATTCAGGCCGATTTCGATCCGGTTCGTCAGGCGCAAATGTATCATGCCGCCGGCGCCGATGCACTCAGCGTGCTCACCGATGAGCAATATTTTCAGGGTTCCCTCAGTTACCTCGCGGCCGTTCGCAAGCAGGTACCCCTGCCGATTCTGCGAAAAGATTTCATCATCGACGGCTACCAGGTGTGGCAGTCGCGCGTCGCCGGCGCAGACGCCATCCTGCTCATCGCGGAGATCCTTACCGATTCGCAGATGATGGATCTGCTGATTCTCTCCGCCGAACTGCACCTTACCGCCCTTATCGAGGTGCACGAGATGGAAAGTCTGCTTCGCATGCGGTCGATCCTCGGCTTTCCAATGCGAAGTTACAGCCTTTTGGGGATTAACAACCGCGATTTAACCACCTTTCAAGTGGATTTGATCAACAGTATCCGGCTGGCGGAATTTGTGGAAGATAAACAGGTATTGGTGGCCGAAAGCGGTATCCGCGATAAAGCGGACGTTCAGCGCCTCGCCGCCGCCGGTATCCGAACCGTCCTGATCGGCGAAACGCTCATGCGTTCCGGAGACGTAAGCCAGACCATGGCCAATCTCAAGGGGATCATGCGGCAGGGGTAACCTTGAGTGTTCCCCGTCTTACCATCAGGTCTCCTGTGTCGGCAACAGGATCAGCTGCCTGCCAAGGGGGATTGTCGCCCATTGCGATTTGCCTCTCCGCACTCATGAGCTATACTCCCACTTGTTATGAGTAGCGGCGACACGTTCGATATTTACTCCGCCTGGATGCGTCGGTCCAATGGAGACATGCACGCATTTCTGGAAGCCTTGGCCGTCCGACTTGAACAGAGTCTGCCCGGGATGGTGCAGGTGCAGCGTAAACGCGACGGGCTTTTCGCCAAAACGCAGCACGTATCGAGTATCAGCCTGCAACTCGGCAATTTTCAATTTGTCTTACAGAAAGAGCCGGCCGGGATTAAGACCAGCCGCACCAAAGTTGTCCGAGGGGTTACGCTTAAATCCGACGACTTGTCCCTGGCAGATTGGTTAACAGCAGTCGACGCCGAACTTAAAACGGCGGCGGCAGACGCCGAAAAATCGCACAGCGTTCTGCGCGAATTTCTGGTCGGCGAATAGCCGCTGAAACCTTGCCCGGCCCCGCGTTGGAGCGGCATTTTTTCTGGCGTGAAAGCTAAATGGCTTGGCGGTAACGTAAGATCGGCAAATGTAGTGGAGGTATTTGGCCATGGGATTGCTCGGCAGAATTATTGGTGGCACCCCCGATCCCGATGCCGCCAAACACCTTGCTGAGCAGCAGGCGCGAGATGCTGAATGGCAAACCGCTCTTGATTCAGGCCGATTACCCGATTTCGTCGTCAAGCGGCTCGCCGATACGCGTGCACACAAACTTCCCTGGGTCTCCACCACCTCCATCGGCAGTCTGATGGCCATGCGTACGCACGGCATCCGTCCTGCCGGAATGGTCTCCGGTAATTGCTGGTTTAATTTCGGGTTCTCCTGGACCAAGGGCCATGCGGCAGGTTGGCACGCCGCCATCGAACGCATGGTGGAAGAAGCCGTGATTCTCGGTGCCAATGCCGTCGTCGATGTGCGGATGAAAGTCTCGCGCCTGGCAGAGTTGGGGCGCGAGCAGATGGACTTCGCCGTATACGGCACGGCCGTCACCGTCGATTCACTTCCACCCTCCAAAAAGCCTTTGGTCGCAACAGTTTCGGCGCTGGAATTTGTCCGGCTCCTTGAAGCCGGTATCGTTCCTGTCGGATTGGCCATCGGTGCCCATTATGACTGGCTCTATCAACCCGCTTACATGCGCCAAACCGCGATGAATTCACTCACCGCCGCCCCGTATATGAATCGGGAAATGACCACCATCTCCCAATTCGTCAATCGTGTCCGGCAGGCGGCGTACGGCCTGCTCGCCAGTGACGGTGCACGCTTGGGCACCGGAGTGCTCGCCCGCACGCAATTTTCAGAGTTGCTCTATTTTGAGCCCGAAGAAAATTATCCAGCCGGCCGCTGTATGTATCGCCATATTGCCATGGGTACGGCGGTTCAACATG
>JAJZNY010000318.1 GCA_021852245.1 Planctomycetota bacterium
TTTTATCACAATTGAGGTAGTTTAATTTTGGTTTACCGGGCATATCTACAGCGGTCATAGAAACAACTCCATATCGGGCATCATCTTGTGCCCTATTATAGCCACAGGGCATAGGCTGAAAAATTCATGTTATCGATTATTTTGATATCCGTCCCATCATTTCCTTATGTCTACCATGGGCCAACGCTCATTTTGTCGGCGGCTCGGTTGAAGCCGATGCCTTATCGCTCAGCGAGTTAATGTACCAGATGAGCGAATCGAGTTTTTTCTCATTCTTGGCCCCCGCCAGTGCAGTCGTATAGCTGGGCATAATCGGTTGAAAACCCGCCACGACCTTTTTACCGGGGTATAGGATCATAAATCGGAGGTACTTATAATCGGCCAGCACCGTTTTTCCGGACGTGAGTTTGACGGGGTATCCTGCCAGGTTCTTCCATGTCGGCCCTACTCCGGCGGTTCCATTGACGGTGTGACAGCCGATACACCCCATTGAGGCATAGAGTTTTTTGCCCTCGGCGATCATCGGAAGTGCGGCGGCCGGCAGTTTCACAGCCGCTGTCGTTGTCGGCGCGGCGGCCCCCGCGGTAGCCTGTTCGGATGCGCCCGAAGTTGATGCCTTGCCGGGCATGTCCGGCACCGGGGGGCGGCTGGCCTTATTTGCGTGCACGCTGAGCGAATTGATGAACCAGATCAACGCGTCCAATTTACGATGCTTTTTATGGGCTGCCCCACCAAAATCGGTGTAGTAATTCGGCATGACATTGTTGAATCCCGCCACCATTTTACGTCCGGGATAGAGAATCGCCTGACGCAGGTAGGCGTAATCGGCGGTGGCAGTCCCGCTGACCAATTTCACCTGCGATCCGGCGAGATTTTTCCATGTCGGGCCGGTCCCGCGGGCACCATTGACCGAATGGCACCCGAGACACCCCTCAAGCTCGGCAATCTTTTTACCTACCACGTGCAGCGGCAGCACCTTGCCATCATGAACCCAGATATCGGCCGCTTGGGCCAATTTTTTCTTGAACTCAGGAATCGGCAATACGTCCACATTGGCAATCATCTCGGAGTGTCCGTCGCCGCAATATTCAGCGCATTGCAATTTGAAATGGCCGGTATGAATTGCCTTAACCCAGACGGTCATGGTGCGGCCCGGAATTACATCGCGCTGGATCGAGAGTTCGGGAATCCAAAAGCCATGAAGTACATCTTTAGACGTCATCGAAAACTTCACCGGGGTATCAACCGGGATATACAGCGTGTTGGTGGTGGCACCATCCGGATAGCTGAATTGCCAATTCCATTGCCACGCCAGCACCCCGATGTTGTAACAGCCGCTTGGGGGCTGATCCATATCCATGTAATACTTGAAGCCGAGAACAAACATCACCAGCATAATGATCAGTGGAATGACGCTCCAGGTGATTTCCAGCGGGGTGTTGTGATCAGCGGATGGATCAGCCACTTCACGAATACCCTTTCGGAAGCGATATTTGATGCTGAAATAAACCGTCAATCCCGTAATCAGAACCGTAAAAAACACTGATACCCAAAACCAGAAATTCCATAGAAACTGCACCTTGGGACCGAATGTGGAATCGCTGTTCGGCAGGCCGTAAGATCCGATCAACGGACGGCTAAGCAAGTGGTTGAACATCTGCGGCAATACGTCAACGGCAAACATCAATGACTATCCTTCTCTTTGCTCTCGGTGTTTTTGTTCGAGTCAACGGCGGAACGACTGGCGTGATGCCGCCGTTCCCAGTAAAAGAGTGTACCAAACATCGCGCTAAGGCCCAAAATAACTGCTACCCCTGCCAATGACATCACGCGCACAGCGACCGGCGTGTATTTGCCGATGTTCGGATTAAATGAACAGCACAGCAGGAGAACCTGATCAAAAATATTCGTGATGCGATGATCGCCTGCCTGCACGAGCGCTAAATTGAGTTGCGAGGGATCATATTTGATGCCAAAAAAATAGTTGGAAATCCGCCCGCCGGGCGTGAGCACATATATGGCCGCCGCGTGATTGTAGGTGTGCGTGGCGGGGTAGAAAATGTAATGGAAGCCTACGGCCTTGGTGAGCGGCAAAATCGAGGACTGTTTGCCAACGAGAAAATGCCAATGCTTGGCGAACGCCTCGGGATGCTTGAACACCGTGAGATACCCGACCTTTTTATCCGCCGCCGCCTGCCACGTGTCGGTGGGATCAAAACTGACGGTCACGACGTCATAGTCGTGACCGATATGATCTGAGAGCCGACGGATGGCATTGGCCAAACCCATTTCCACGTAGGGGCAGACGCCCTGGCAGCGGAAATAGACGAAACTGAGGATGACCGGCCGCCCTTTGCGAAAGTATTGGGCCAACGTTACTTTTTTACCGTGTGAATTGATGAAACTCAGATTGAGCGGAATTTTTCGTCCGGGATGCGTTTTAATTCCCGCAGCCTGGGCATCGCGGCCGTCTTGGGCATTGGCCGCCAGCTGGCCAAACGAGCTTGCCTCGACGACCCCGACATTCAGCAGGCCGAGAATGCAGCAGCAGACACAGATGGACATCAGGAGGGAAATCAGAGGGTTGCGAACGTATCGGGTGAGATCATTTGATCTCCCACGCTGAATTCCGATTCGTTTTTCATTCACAACCATCGTCAACACCTTGTGAGGTCCGCCTCACCATCTATTTTATTCGCCCCAAGGACTCCAAATCA